>DASZUP010000845.1:0-3819 GCA_035547635.1 Pirellulales bacterium | reverse complement strand
GAATTCCTGACCCAGGTTTCCGACAATCTGCGGATCGACGGTTCCATCGATCCGCTGCAGGTTACCCATGAAGTCTTCGCGTTGCTGAAGAAACACGTTGCCAAGGGCGAGATCCGCTCCCTGCAAGCCGTGCTGCCGGGCAGTTTTCACGAATTGTGGTCGTAGCCGCGCAGCACGCGACCGGCGTGCGGCAAGCCGGGGTTGCGGGCCGCGTCGCGATGCGATAAATGACGGCTTGATCGTCCGTTAACTCTCGGGACGGGGATGGTTGCTCCGCTACGAACACTTCGCCCGTTGCGAACCGGGGCCCTGGAGAATATAAGCGGGAGGAATTCCGGCGTTTTGCGATCCTGAGTGCATCCGCCAGCGTAGAAAAAGTGGAGAGAGGGGCGAGAGAGCCCCTGGCCGCCGGATGGCTGTAGCGGTTGGAAGCCGCCTTGGACTAACTGGCGGGGCGGCGCGTCGACGACGCGGAACAAGCCGCTTTACGTCAGAGACTCTCGCGGGCAGACTTGCCAGCCATGACTGCGAGGCAGCAGTCATCGCTCGAGCAGCAGCGCTCCTTTCCCCTGGGATGTGTCCGGAGAGAGCGGACTGATCCGATGTCCCTCGAACTCCTATGGGAGTTGCTTTCGCCGTGAGAGCGAAACCTCGGCGAAAAGCATCTAAAGCGGAGGATCAGCCCCCCTGGGACACGCCGCTCAATTGAGAGGCTTTGGCTGTCTCCCCCGCCCGGGCAGCCGGGCGGACAGCCGAAAGGCGACCGTCGAAACCTCCAACGGATGGCGTGCTAAATAGTTCTCTCCGGAGCTTTTTTACGCGCGTGCGGGCGTCGGGCGTATCTTGGCAAGGGCTCGTGCGGGTTTGGATATTCGGCGCCGCTGTGCGTTCTTCAGACGACAGGGAGGCTAACAGCTTGCCCTCGCACGTCTCACGGCGAGGCCGCCTTTGCGGTCGAAACGGCGAATTCTCGCAAGATCTCCACGACCTCTTCATCCTCGACCTGCGAGAAATCTCGGTAAAACTGACCGATCGCCCAGAAGGTTTCCGGCGCCAGCAGGCAGACGACCTCGTCGCACCATTGCCGCACCGCGACGAGCCGGTCGGGCGAGGCCACCGGCACGGCCACGATGGTCTCGTGCGCATGCTGGGCTTTGATCATCTGCAGTGCGGCGATCATGGTCGAGCCGGTGGCAATGCCATCGTCGGTGACAATCACGCTGCGGCCGGCGATGGGCTCTTGCGGCTTGACCTGGCGAAAGAGACGCTTTCGTCGGGCGATTTCGCCAAGCTGGCGCTGGCGTTCCTCGGCCAGATACTCTTCAGTGATTCCCAACGCCTCGTCCGCGTGGTGATTCAGATAGACCTCGCCCGCCTCCGACAGGGCGCCGATGGCCAGTTCCGGCTGGTAGGGGGCTCTCAGCTTGCGCGCCAGCACCACGTCGAGATCGGCGCCTAGCTCTCGAGCGAGAACCGCTCCGGTCGCCACGCCGCCGCGCGGTATGGCCAGCACCAACGGATTGCGGAACGTTCGTCTTCGGAGCTTCTTCGCCAGTTGTTGAGCGGCGTCCGCTCGATCGCGAAACATCTTAGCACTCTTCTTTCAAACCGGGAGAATTATCAGGCGACAAGCCGCCGGCCTTACCGTCCCGCGTGAAGTCGCTACAAAGAGCGCCTCGGCGAGAAACAAGCGGTCTAAAAACGGCCCTTGTCAATCAGGAAGACAGAAAATTCCATGCCAAAAACCCTTCGCATCTGGTTCGAGTTTTGCAGTCTGAACCTGGTGAGGATTTCACGCAGAATCAGCGGTCGGCGCTGCGTCGCCAGGGCGACTGTCCCGAAAACGGGAGCGTGCCAGGCCGCAACACCAGGTGCGCGGAACCGCTCGCTTGCCGAGCCAACGAACCAGGACAATTGACTTCTTGTCGGAGGAACGCCCCATGACTACCAAGACTGCCAGCAGCCTCGCTGAACGGGAGGTGGAAATCCCCGCCGGACAGCGGAGGTTGAGAGGCATTCTCTCGATTCCGGCCGAGGCGACGGGAATCGTGATCTTTGCGCACGGCAGCGGCAGCGGACGCTTGAGTCCGCGCAATCAATACGTGGCCCGCTCGTTGCAGCGCGCCGGGTTGGCGACGTTGCTGCTCGATCTGCTCGAAGACGAAGAATCGGCCGACCGCCGCAAGGTGTTTGACGTTGAGTTATTGGCCAGCCGCCTGGAAAGCGCCGCCTTCTGGGTCAAGCAAGAATCTCACGCGGGCTTCTTGAAGCTCGGCTATTTTGGCGCGAGCACCGGCGCCGCAGCGGCCTTGATTGCCGCAGCCCGGCGGCCGGACGAAGCGGCGGCCGTCGTCTGCCGAGGCGGTCGGCCGGACCTGGCGGCGGAATACTTGCCGCTTGTTCAGGCTCCCGCGCTGTTGATTGTCGGCGGGGATGACGACCTGGTGCTGGATTTGAACCAGCAGGCGCTGTCGCTCCTGCGTTGCCGAAAAGAACTGGTGGTCGTGCCCGGAGCGACGCACCTGTTCGAAGAGCCGGGAACGCTGGAACAAGTGGCGCGCGAGGCCGGACGCTGGTTTCAGAAGCACTTGACGCCCGCCGTCGCAGCGCGCGTCGCTCGTGCATGAGGGCGCCATGGCGACTCCCAGGGGGCGATCAATCAAGCTCATCTCGGGCGATGCGCATCGCATGCTGGCTGAGGATCTGGCGCGAGAGTTATCCGTGTCGCTCGAGCCTCTGGAAATAACTGCCTTCGCCGACGGCGAGACGCGAATTGCCATCGCTGCCGACTTGCGCGGTGAAGATGTCTTCATCGTGCAGCCTACCTCGCCGCCTGTGAATGTTCATCTGATGACGCTGGCGTTGATGATCGATGCTGCGCAGGCGGCCGGCGCCGCGCGAGTCACGGCGTTGGTTCCCTACTTTGGTTACGCGCGGCAGGAGCAACGCAGCCAGCCCGGTTCTCCCTTGTCGGCGCAAGTCGCGGCGCGCCTGCTGGCTTCCGTCGGGCTCGACCGCATCGTCGTGCTCGATCTGCACGCACCGGCCTTGGAAAGCGCGTTCCCCATGCCGGCGACGCTACTAACAGCGCAAGAGCTGTTTTTGCCGGAGGTGCGGGACTGGCGTCTCGAAAACGCAATCGTGGTTTCGCCGGACGCGGGCGGCCTGAAGCGGGCGCAGCGCTTTGCGGCGGCCCTGAATGCCGGACTCGCCGTCGTGGCCAAAGATCGGCCGCAAGCGGATCGCGCGGCGCCGCTGCAGGTGCTGGGCGACGTGCGAGACCGGGACTGCATTATCGTCGACGATATGGCCAGCACCGGTCGCACGCTGGCCGGCGCCGCCGAATCGCTCCGCCGCGCCGGCGCACGAGAGGTGCACGCTCTTTTCACGCATGCCGTGATGAGCGCCGAAGCGCTCGACCGCCTGCTGGCGGCTCCTATCAAACGGATCGTCACTTCGGACAGCATCTCCGCCGCGCAACACCCTCGCGTGACCGTCGTCCGCACCGCGCCGCTGCTGGCCGCGACGGTTCGTTACCTGTACGGCGACTCGCCTGAGTGAACTCAGCGCGGGGCGCCGGTGGATCGCGAAACAAGAGAAGCAAAAGTCAAAATGCAAAACGCAAAATGCAAAAGTTAAAATGACGAACACGATTTCTAATTTTTCGTTTTTCGTTTTGCGTTTTGCGTTTTGCATTATTCGGCGCCGACAAACTGGTTGCGTGGGCTGACCGCCGCTCGCGCTCGAAGTCGCGATCGGTCATCTGCGTCACTCGTGGTTGCACCCTGCATCTCAGAATAAAAAAGTTGCTAGCCGTCA
>DASZUP010000844.1:0-1546 GCA_035547635.1 Pirellulales bacterium | reverse complement strand
AGGTTCGCGTTGCGCAACTCGACGGCCAGCGTTTCTTCGGCCGTTTGCAAATCGCCGACCGCCGCGCGCAGCTCGTCGCGAGCCTGCTCCAGTCGTTCGGCGGAGCTGTGGAGGATTTCAGCTTCTTGTCGAACCAACTCGCCGCGAGCTAAATGGACCAGACCTGATTGCACCTGGAGCAGTATCCGCCGCGGATCGTTGGGGCGAGCGCGCAGCAGGTCTTCGACGATTGCCTGGGCCCGGGCCCAAATCGCTTCTCGCTCGTCGGGCGGCGATTGCAGGGCGTGGTCGACGTAGGTTCGCGAAAGCTCAATCGTCAGTTCCGCGCGTCGTTGGTCGGAAAGCCCGCTGGCGGCTAATTCCTCGCGGCAGTAATTCTCGGCCAGTTCGAACAGCCGGCGTGCGCGCAGTCCGTTCAGAAAGCGCTCTTCGGGCGTATCGCCCGCTGCCGGCGGCAATGCGGCGCCGCGACCGGCCGGCGCTTGCAGACGCTGCAGGTGCTGCGCCGCATCGGCGGCGGCACGCAGTCCTTCATAGCTTGCCGTCAATTCCAGGTAGAGCCTTGTCGCTGCGGTCGGCTGGTTCGCTTGTTCGAGAAGTTGGGCCGCTGCTAACAGCGCTTCCGCCGCCAATTGCCGTTCTTGCGGGTAGAGAATCGGCACGTGCAGCAAGGCCAGGGCGGCTGGCTCCGCTCGTCCGACCCGCGCCAGCGCCTGACCCAGCACCAGGTAAGGACCGGCTCTCAGCGGCTCGGGAAATTGCTCGATGTTCTGCTGCCAGCGAGCGATGCGTTCATCGTTGACCGTGGCCAGTTCGCTGCGCCAACTTTGCGCCAGCGCCAAGGCGGCAATCCGGCGATCCTTGTCGAGTGCCAGCGATTCCAGCCGCTCCAGCGCTCGGCCGCGAAACGAGGTCGGCAGCAGGTGGCTGGCGCCGAGCAGCACGGCGGCAGGCGAGTCTTGCGCCTCGAGCCAGGTTTGCGCCGTCTGGGTCAGGCTGCCCGAGGGTTGAGCCGGCAGCCAGGCCAGCGGTATCAGGTCGAAGTCGGGCGTGTCGGGATCTTCATGGAGCAGGCCGAGAAACAGCTTGCCCGCCGCCTCGGTGAGATCGAGTTCGCGGTAGCAGCGAATAATCTTGGCCAGGATGATCCGCCGAGCCCAGGCGCGCTGTTCCTTGCGGATCGCCGCCGAGTATTGCTCTCGCGCTTGTCGGAAATCTCCGCGGGCGAAGAGTTCGTCGCCAGTCTTCACCCCGTCGGGCCATTCGGTTTGAATCTCAATGACCAGCTTGCCCGCTCGTTTGAACGGGCGGCCCTGGGCCATTTCGATCACGATCTCGCGGCCGGTGTATTCCAGCACCTTGCCTGTGATGCGCGTCCGGGCCTGGCGATTGCTCGCCGAGGTGAGCAGCACGACGTCGGCCTGTAGGGCCGAGGGCGTCGCCAGGCTTAGCGCGGCCCAGAGAGCGGTGAAGCCGGCAATCAGGCGAGCAAGCGGGATGGGGGCGGCCGCCTGGAGTTGAGCTTTGGCTGCGCAAAATCGCAATT
>DASZUP010000843.1:0-2846 GCA_035547635.1 Pirellulales bacterium | reverse complement strand
TTTCCGCCGGCAGTCTGGTTTTAGCGGGGGAGCCGGTTCATCTGCGGTCCGCCAATCAGGTGCTCACGGGTTGCCCGGCCATCACGGCCCCGCGGGCATGGCGGGCGGCGGCGCGGCGGGCCCGTCGGCGGCGCTTGCCGGCACGTCGAAATCTTGATTGCCGTCCTGCTTGGGCAGATCCGCTTTGGTCTGGTATTCGGCGAACAGCGGTTTGGGGCCCGGCTCCGTCTCGGACAGGTTTTTGGGCGGCTCGGATTCGAAGCCGGTGATGCGAACGATCATGGGGCCTCCGACCGTACCTTGACCTTCTTGGCTCGTGTCGAACGCGCCGTTGCGGATCGTGGCGAAGCCTTGCGGGCCGCTATTGCCTCCTTGGGCGTCCGGCTGGAAATAGATCATGCCGAAGCCGACCGGCGTGCCGTTGAAGACGACTTTTCCCGAGAGTTGATGACGCGGCGGACCTTGCTCGCCGCTGCAGCCTCCAATGGCGAAGGCGAACAGGCACCAAGTCAGCGCAGCATACGATCGCGCGGCATGGCGCCGAGCAGACGATGAGATCATAGTTGCATCCTTGTATCAGAGATGATCGCTTACCCATGCGAGCCGAACGGGACTGGAGTCGAGATCTCGCACAGCTTTCCAACCGGCGGCGCTCAAGGCGCGGAGACGGCCTCGCTGCCTTCGCGACTGGCAAGGCCCAGGTAGGCGTTGAAGTCGATGCTCGGATTGATGTAACGAGTCGAGCCGTCGGCCATCAGGAACTGCGCTCCGCCGCCGGCGTGCATGCTGCCCATGCTCACGTCGTTGAAATTAGAACCGTTGTAGGGCGTGCTGTTGATGGCGGTAAAGATGTTCTTGGTGCTCGGGCAGTGCCCTCCGGAACCGCTGATGCAGCCGCGCAGCCAGATCCGGTAGCAGTTTGCTTCTTTCCAGGACAACTCTCCGATGATGAACGTATTGCTCGTGCCATCGAAGATGTCGCGCATCTTGACGGACTCTCCGGCCAGCATGATGCCCGCTTTGCTGAACCCGCCGTGCGGAAAGTTGGTTCCGTAACTGTTCGGATAAGCGGCCCCCCCGGGCGCTGTTCCCTTGGGCCCCATAACGCCGACATAATGCGTCGGCTGCGTGTGCGAAGAGCCGACGGTTTCCGTCCCCGAGCGATCTTCTTTCGCGCTTGGGCATAAGAAGGCCGGCGTCTCGCCGAGGCACAAGCTGTAGTTGGAAGCCGGGGTATTGTAGTAATTGCCATTGAAATTAAAGCGGTTGTACAGATTGAGCTGCTCGATATACGGCAGCAGCATTACGTGCCAGCTTAAGGCATTGCCCTTGTTCTGTCCGCCGTTCCAGAATCCGCCTGGCGGGAACTTGCGGACGGTGTCGTGGTACGCTTGCAGCCCGATGCCGAGTTGTTTCAGGTTGTTGTTGCACTGCGTGCGTCGCGCGGCCTCGCGAGCCGACTGGACCGCGGGCAGTAGCAAGGCGATCAAGATGCCGATAATTGCAATCACGACCAGGAGTTCCACCAAAGTAAACGCAGAACGAACGGGCCGCATCCTATGCTCGATTTGCATCACAGATTCTCTTCTTTGAAGACAATAAAGAAGTAACGATGGCCTAAAACCGCTCCCCGCCTTTCATCGAGCCCAAATCAGAAGCCTCGATGGTTGCGCAGCTCGGCTGCCGCTGTGTGATATGCAGGTCGCTCCCGCGACCTGGCGAATATGACTCCCCCTCTTCGCGACCGGAAGTGACGACGTAGCGCCACACGATGTGAGAATTACCCGGAACGGCGTCGCGACGTCATGATATCGCGAGCATGGACGCGCAGCAATGTTTTACAAGCTGTGCATCAGAAGAATAAAAACATTTATCCACATGTTTTCAGGACGACGGTCTGAGGCGAACCGCGTCCTAACGTCGCAGAGTTAGACACAGACAGGCGAGTCGAAGGTCAGGCGCTCTTGTCTTGCAACCTTACATCGCCGGCTTCGTCAATGTTGCGAATGGCATCGCTGCGCAGATGGCATCGCTGCTACTGTCGGCGAGCCTGTTCACGCCGCTTGGAAGTCTTGAGCAACTGCCTGAGACGTTCAGTAACGTCGGCGAGTTGCAAGCCGACGGTCAACGTGGTGTCGATGTCGACTGACCGCAGCTCAGGCGGATCGGGCTCTTGCTGGGCGCGCTGCAGCTCATATAACTCCGCCGTAGCGTCGGAATTGGTTTCGCCGTCGGCGGCCCGCTCGGCGATGCGCTCGACGGCCACCTCGCCCGGGCAATCGCAATGCACCAGGCAGGGCAGGGCGCCTGTGGCGCGAGCCAACCCTGCCGCACGGCGGCGCAATTCCGCCGTCAGGAACGTGCCGTCAAGGACGACGCTCAGTCCTTCTTTCAGATCCTGCTCGGCGCGCAAGAACAACTCGTCGTAGACTCGCAGCCGGTTCTCGGGCCGGTAGCGGTCCTGGTTGAATTCGGCCGGCGCGGCCGAGGGACCGAACAGTTCTTTTCGCAACTTGTCGGTCTGGAGCAGTTCGCAACCCAATCGCTCGGCCAGGGCTTCGGCCAGCGTCGTCTTGCCGACGCCCATCAAGCCGCGAATGACGATCAGCATCGGCGGCCCCAGTCTTGCTGCATAACGGTCCGCCAGGCAGAGATAATCAACGGCGGCGCCCGAGGCGGCTTGTTCTCCCGACGGGCTGGCTGCGCGGAGTACGGCGACTTTTGCCCGCACGCAGGCCCGGTAGCATTTGTAGAAATTCCAGAGCTCGTCCGAGAATTGATCGTGGCAGGCGCTGCGGTAGGCGTCGACGATTTGCGCTCCGACCCGCTCGGCGCCCAGCAGATCG
>DASZUP010000842.1:0-14003 GCA_035547635.1 Pirellulales bacterium | reverse complement strand
ATTTCGATCAGTTCACCGCCGCCTTGTGCAAGCAAGTCAGCGGCAACCGCCTGGCCAACCTCGCCCGCATCGCCCAATTCTCCCTCGGCTTCGGCCAGCAGGCGCCTGGCGCCGTCGGGGCTAAGCACCACTCCGCTCAGCCGCAGACGTCCCGACTCAACCCGTCCGAAAGCGCCGATCGGCGCCAGGCAACCGCCGCGCATCGCCGCCAGAAAGGCGCGCTCCGCCCGCACTGCGGCATGCGTCTCAGGATGGTCAAGCTGAGGCAAGGCCGCCAGCACCTGTTCGTCGTCGGCGCGGGCCTCCAGCCCCAAGGCGCCTTGCCCGACGGCCGGCAGCATCAGAGTTTTGGGCAACACCTGCGTGATTTCACCGGCCAATCCGAGGCGCTCTAACCCCGCTTCGGCCAGGATTAAGGCGTCGTACTGCCCCTCGGACAGCTTGCGCAGCCTCGTTTCGACATTGCCGCGAACGTCCTGCATCCTTAAGTCGGGCCGGGCATGCCACAGTTGCGTTCGGCGGCGCAGGCTGCCGGTGCCGATCACGGCGCCTTGCGGCAGTTCTTCCCAGGCGCTCGCCTTACGACTAACAAGCACGTCGCCGACCGGACCGCGCGGCGGCGTCGCCGCCAGCGTCAACCCTGCAACGGCGTCCGTCGGCAGGTCTTTCAGGCTATGGACCGCCAGATCCACTTCGCCGTCCAGCAAGGCCCGCTGCAACTCCTTGGTGAACACGCCCTGGCCCCCCATCGCGCCGATGGGACCGGTTTGTTCGCGGTCGCCGCGCGTCGACACGGGCGTCAGTTGGACGGCCACTCCCAGCGCCGACAGCCGGGCGGCCACCCAATCGGCTTGCCAGCGCGCCAACGCGCTGGCGCGCGTCCCCAAACGCAGAACTCGAGAAGAACTCATGAAAACGGAAATTCTTAGCTGGCGGACTCGACCTTGTGAGGGGCCCCTTGAGCCGGAATAACCACTCCGCAACTGATGACGAACTGCAATGCCTGATCCATCGTCAGGTTGAGGTCGATCGTTTCACTTTTGGGAGCGGTGATTGTATAACCCGTCACCGACATTGGCGAACTGGGGATCATCAGCGACAGCATCGGCTCGCCCGTGACCGCGCGGATATCCGGCAAGCTTTCGCCCGTCACAAATCCAACGGACCAGATCCCTTTGCGAGGGTACTCGACGGCTACGACTCGAGTGTACTCGATTTCTCGGTCGTCGAACATGAAGTCCGTGACCTGTTTGACGGAATCGTAGACGTTGCGCACGACGGGCAGCCGGTGGATGCCGCGCTCGAATATGTTCCAGAATACCCGGCCGATGCCCGCCGCCAGGAACCGGCCCAGCAAGTACAGCAGCAGGACGAAAACGCCGAGAAACAACGGAATCACCCGTTGCGGCTGCAAGTATTCCAATTCGGCGTAGCGCTGGTAAATCGCCTGGCGGCTGGCCGAGCGGATGACCCCGTTGGGGTTCTCCTCGGCCACCGCTTCCACGACGTGACTGGGCAGGTAAAGCCCGCGCGGAGTCCTTTCGTAGCTTTCGCCGGAAGGAAGGGCGATGACCTCGGCCTGCTGGGCAATTTTCGCCTGCACGTCCGGAGCGACGAGTTTCTGGTCGTCTTGCCTGGCCCAATACAGCGCCAGCACGTTGCGTGCGCCGATCATCACCGGCTGCAGCGCGTACTGCTGGATCGTGCCGGCCACCCAGAGAAAAATGGCGACGGTTAACAGCGGAGGCAGCACAATGCCCAGCCCGCGCAGCACGGCCTGGCGGAAGGGCCGCGACCGCCTCGAGCGTCGCTGGGAAACAATCCTGGGTGATGACATGATGCTCCTCGGTTCCTGCTCGTCGTAGTGGATCGCCGCAGTGAGTTCGAGGCCTGGGCGAAGGCGTCCGCCAAGCCTCGCGCAGCCAAGGAATGCCCGCCGTCTCGCGGACCGCAGGCGGCCAGGCGGGGAGCGTCGTCCGCGCCGTGCTCCCGACCACGGCCAGACTCCATTATAAGGCAATCGACTCCGGTGCACACGAATCAACGGGGGCTCGCGTCCGATGCTCTCGCCACGACGACCGCCGCCGTCGCCGAGACGCCCGCCGCAAGCAGCAGACGGGAAATCTCGCCGCAGGTGGCGCCGGTTGTGAGGATATCGTCGACTACCAGGATCCGCGCCCCCGCCCAGTCGATTCCGCCGCGCAAGCGGAACGCTCCTCGCACGTTCCGGAACCGCTCGCCGGAGGCCAGTCCGCTTTGAGGCCGCGTGCGTCGCCGCCGGAAGATGCAACCGGCCGCATGGGGCGCGCCGAGCCGTTTCGCCAGCACGCTGGACAACGTTTCGGCGCTGTTGGCGCCGCGCGCCAGCCGACGAAACCAGTGCATCGGCACGGGCAGTATCGCATCGGGCCGCCACTCGCGGATTACAACGCCCCGTTCTTGATACAACAAGTCGGCCAAGGCGGCCGCCAACGGCTCGGCGCTCGGCTGCTTGATTTTGAGCACCGCCGTCCGAAGTCCGTCGGAGTACTCGCCCAGAGCCCAGGCTCTTTCGAACGGCGGCAGGCGCTCGCGGCACGAGCGGCAGGCGGCGAGTTGGTCGCCGACCAAAGGTTCGGCGCAGCGCGGGCACCGCGGCGCACCGCCGCACGCCAGCAGGCGCCGACACTCGGCGCAGACCAGGCACGCATCATCCAGGCTCGCCATTTCGGCATCGCAATGCGCACAGCGATTTGGCAGCAGCAACTGGCGCAATGGCGCCGCCGAACGCAGCAATGCGTCCCAGCAACTCCGGCTTGAAAAACGAATTTTCAGACGTGCGGCATTCATTACGATTCGCATTATCGAGCGGCGCCGCCTCCCGGAACAGCCTTTTCATCTGCTCAACAGTCAAGCCTTAGCGCTCGCCTTATTATGCCGCTATTTTTATTAGTTCTACCGCCATTCTTTCACGTTTTTCCAGTGCGATAAAATTGCAAAAAGATACTGAACATCTCGTATTCGCCGCGCTCACAAACCTGTACAAACCGAAACTGGCGGATAAACTTTGGATGTTCTGCTGCAGCAGGATCAGGCTTACCCTCTCGGTCCTTGCGGCGGACGCCCTACTCTTCACCATCTCGGATCGAGTCGAGGGAGCGAGGTAATGATGGGTATGCAGCGACGATGGACTCGTTCCACTCTCTCGTTGGGATGTTTTGCTGCGGTCGCGAGCAGTCTCATGGCGGGGTGTAGCGGCAGCAATCAGCCGACATTTGACCTTACGCCCGTTTCAGGCTCGGTCACGCTGGACGGCAAGCCGTTGGCAGACGCCGACGTGGCCTTCTATCTGCAAGGACAAAGCCCCAAGGACTACCACGGCAGCGTCGGCAAGACCGACGCCCAAGGCAAGTATGAACTCCAAGCCGGCGTGGCTAAAGGGGCCGTGCCGGGCAGTTACAAGGTGACCGTAAGCCGCTTCCGAGACGCCAAGGGCGGGCCAATCGTCGAGCAAGAAGGCATGGACCTTGAACAACTCAAGATGACCGGCCAGGCCAAGGAGACGATCCCGCCGAAGTACAGCGATCTCGACAAGACCGAGTTGACCACAACGGTCGAAGCAGGAAAAACCGACGGCTATGACTTTTCACTGTAGTCGCAGCTTGCATGTCGAGGCGAGCGATGAGATGCGTTCGGCCAGACGCGTTCGCCCCGCCGCACACGCAGCTTGTGAACTGCAATTCGTAGCGACGCGTCGTTATCGCATTGCTGCCGGCGACGGCAAGGCGTGATTTACGGCTCCATCAATTTCTACGTCTCGGGAACCAATCAAAGGAAGCAGCAGTACGCCTGGCAGTTCGGCAGCTACCATCCTGGCGGGGCGCAGTTTGTGATGTGCGACGGCTCCACGCGGTTCATTTCCGATAACGTCGATTACTACAACGTTTTCCTCTGGCTCAACCGCATCAAAGACGGCGTGAGCGTCGGCGACTTCTAAGAAAGGGCGGCGCTGCAAGTTTTCGCCTGTCAGGATTAACGAGGCGCCGATACGCCGCGTGCGCATCGGCGCCTCGAACCTCGCCGTCTGAAAACAGCCGTTTCAGAGGTAGCGCTTCACGGCGACGACAACGACGATCGACTTTGCAGGAAACGGATCGCGTTGGCTGCGCGGCCTTTCCAATCGTCGCGGTGCTGCGCACCTGACGAACCACGCGTCCGAGAGCCCAGCGACCGCCGCGCCGGCCCGGCCGGTACGGACTCGCTGTCCGGCAACGCGAGCACGCCCCCTCGCCTTGTGGGGCTGGCTTGCTCTTGGCGCCGTTACGGGTTATGACTGCAATGCGGTGTGGTTCGACCTCTATTCCGGGAGAAGAGACATGCGGCTCCTGCCGCGGGCCCGCGGGCAGCGAGGCTTTACCCTGGTTGAATTGTTGGTGGTAATCGCCGTCATTGGCGTCTTGATCGGCTTGCTGCTGCCGGCGGTTCAGGCGGCGCGCGAGGCGGCCCGCCGGGCGCAGTGCATGAACAATCTGCGGCAAATGGGCATTGCGCTGCAGAATTATCATGACCTCCATCGAGCATTCCCGCCCGCGATTCTCGGCAGTTCGCGACTGTCCGCCGGAAACGCCAAGTACATTCCGCCCGACTTTTTGGCGACAAACACCACCGGCTTCATGCTGCTGGCGGCTCAACTGGAGCAGCAGGCGATCTACTCGCGATATAACTTCAACCTTCCATCGAGCGTCAACCAGCCGTTTCCGTCGATCCCGTTGGCATCGTCGACGGATACCGTGAACCAGCCGATCTACAGCACGCCTCTGCCCGTCTTCACCTGTCCGAGCGATCAGTATCTGGCGGGAACTTATCTGAACACTGATCCCAGTCCCAACTATTACGAGTCGAACAACGCCGCCAGGAGCAACTACCTGTTCTCTTCCGGCGAGTACAGCGACACTAGTTATCCTTACTGCTATAACGTCTCCGACACGACAGGGTTGGGCGCCTTCGGCAACGAAGGCGCCGCCTCCATCTGCGATATCAAAGACGGCACGAGCAACACAATCGCAATCGGCGAATCGAAACAGGGCGCCAGGGGAAAAATCTTCGAAGGTTACGGCCCCTTCTGGGGCGCCGGCGTCCATACCTGTTGTCACGGCCGCACCACCCGCTTGCCCTTCTTGACGAGCGTCAACGGCATCGTGGACTACTATTGGCGGCTTTACGGAGTCATTAACGCGGACCTCTCGGGAACCAACTCCGGCCAGCAGTACTCCTGGCAATTCGGCAGCTACCACCCGGGCGGCGCCCAGTTCGTCATGTGCGACGGCTCCACGCGATTTTTTTCCGACGACGTCGATTACATGAACGTCTTTGTCTGGCTGAACCGCGTCAAAGACGGCGTCAGCCTCGGCAGTTTCTAGCCGGCTCAGTCGGAGCTCAGGCAGCGCCCTCGATCGACTGCGAAAACCCTTCGATGCGGTTGTTCGACAGCGTGATCTGGCGGGTCTCTTTGCCGACGCGAATGCCGATTCGCTCGAGCGGTTGCCGCGTTTCGCGAATTTCGTTGCCGGAAATCGCCACCTGCTCGGTCTGCCCTTGCACGTCGACGCCGATGCCGCGCTGGCCGCCGCTATCCAGAATGCGATTCCGCTCCAGCCGATTGCGGTGGGGAGCAAAATCCTTGCCGCGTTCGGGGCGGAACAGCACGCCCGTCTCGCCGCTGCCGACAATTTCGTTGTCGCAGATCAGGTTGTTGGTGTCGCGGTGACCGATCGACACCCCGAACCGGCGGTTATTGCGAATGACGTTTTTTTCAGCCAGGCCGTACTTCACGCCCCAGCAGAAGAACACCCCGATATCGTTGTTCTCCAGGCGATTGCCGCGAATGATCGGACGCTGTGAACCCGAGCCGGGATGCAGGCCCAAACCGGCGTTGTCGCGGCTGCAGCAGTTTTCGACGACCACGTCATGGCAGATTTGCCAACTGATGCCGTCGCCGTTGTAATTACGGGCCGTGACGCCGCGGATGGCAATTCGCCGGCAGTCTTGCAAGAAGATACACCCGGCGTAGTTGCCGTCGAGGTTATCGTTTTTCGCAAGATCTCCATCCAGCACGAGATCCTCAACGGCGACGCCCGAGATCTCTTCGCCGCTGAGGATCGGAAACAGCGTCGAAGCGGTCGCCTCGCCCATCAGCCAAAAGTTCTTGCGCAGCGCCCGATCGAGCTTGAACCGGTTACCGTCTCGCGCGACAAGCGTTCGCTTGACGATTTCGGTTCCGCCGTTGTGCGGATTTCGGGTCCGCAAGCAGATGCCATCCCCCACGCGGAACCCTGTCGCATCCGCGAGGGTAATCTCCTGATCGTACCAGTCAGAATCGGCGGCCAGAGCCGTTTTGACCGACGGCGCCTTGCGCAGCACGCTGTCGTCGCCGCTGCCTAGCAGCCGCACGTTGGACTGCAGGTACACGGCGTTGCGCAGCAGATACTCGCCCGGCAGCACGCGGACGGTTCCGCCACCCAGCCGAGCGACATAATCCACGGCCGCTTGCAGCGCGCGATCGCTCGCGCCGACCAGGTCGGCCTTTTCAGGCCCGACAGTCAGCGTGAGTCTTTCCTTCCAGTTCGGCTCAACCGCGTCATCGCCGGAAGTGGCGCGCGGCTCAACGGGCTCTGGGGGCTGCTCTGCCGACAGGCGGTCGACGCGACCGCCGAAGTAAAGAGCACACGCGGCGCCAAGAAAACGTCGACGGTCCAAACAACATGGCGAGGCAAAACCCATGCGCATCCTCCGGCGGTCAGACTGTTGCTTTACAGCATACGCGCCTTATCGCCGCAGGCAAGCACTGGTCCCAGCTTCTTCCGCCGTCCAGACAGGCCGGCACGACGTAAAGCGTGGGCGCCAGGCTTTGAAAATAGGCTTCGCCGGCAAACCCGGCGGAGCGACTCAAACGGCGTCGCTAGCCTCGGCTCGTTGGCGGAGCTCCTCCAGCTCAGTTCCGAGCCGGTGGCGCAACGGGCTTTCCGGACGCAGCTCTTCGATCAAGGCCTCGGCCTTGGTGAAGACCTCCTCGTTAAGAACGGGGCGGGTAAACAACTTGCGCCAGGTACGCGACACTTCTTGTTCAGTCAGCAATTTTTCACCTTCACGGTTCGACTCGCTTCACCATTGCAGCCTTATTATTTTAGAACGCGGCCCGGGCGACGCAATAGGAGCTGCGGCGAAGAGGGCGGCCGGCGCCTTCGCTTCCCGCCCAAAAGGCGGGCAGCCGCACGGGCCGCAGAGATTTGGCAGCCTCTTGCTGGTTCCCGGCGGTGCCTTATGCTAAACCATGTAAGGATTTTCAGCGTGCCGACGCCGGGCCGCCTCTCTCCGGATTCCGATCATGCAGGCCATGTATGGATAGCAAATTGGCACGATTGCCTAGCGGGATGGCCGCAGAGACTTCCAATTCCGGCATTCAGGTCTGCCCGGTGCGCACCGCGCGCGAGCGCGACGCCTTCGTGCGATTCGCCTGGCGCATCTACCAGGACGACCCGCACTGGGTGCCGCCCTTGTTGATCGAGCGCAAGGATTTTATCAACAAGAAGTTACACCCGTTTTACAAGCACGGTTCCGCCGCCCAGTTCATTGCCTATCGAGACGGCGAGCCGGTAGGACGCATCCAGGCCAGCGACGACCCTCACTATAACGCCGAGCATGGGGCCAACGTTGGCTGTTTCGGTCTGTTTGAGTCGCTCGACGACGAAGAAACGGCGGCCGCCTTGCTGAAAGCCGCAGCCGACTGGCTGCGCGAACGCGGTCGCACGCAAATCATGGGACCGATCGACTACTCGACCAACTATGCCTGCGGGCTGCTGATCGATGGTTTTGACACGCCGCCGCGGATCATGATGAACCACAACCCGCCTTACTATTCCGGGTTGTTGGAATCGTGGGGACTGACCAAGGCAAAGGACCTGTACAGTTGGTGGTTCGACGACTCCTGCGACGTGCTTGCCGCTTGGCGCGCCAAGGCCGAGCGATTAGCGGCCCGGGGTCGGATCGTAGTTCGGCCGTTCCGGCTCGACGATTTCGACGCGGAGATTCAACGCTGCAAGACCGTCTACAACGCCGCCTGGGAACGCAATTGGGGCTTCGTCAAAATGACCGATGATGAATTCGCCTACATGGCGAAGCATTTGCGGCAGTTGGCGCAACCGGAAATGCTGCTGCTCGCCGAGGTCGACGGGCAACCGGTCGCGTTTTCAATGACCTTGCCCGACTTGAACGAGGCCATCCGGCCGCTTGACGGAAAACTGTTTCGCTGGGGTTTGCCGATCGGACTGTTCCGCCTGTTCCGCAATCAACGCCGCATTCGCACGGCGCGGCTGCTGACGCTCGGCGTGCTGGAAGGCTTTCGGCGCCGCGGCATCACGGAACTGTTGATCTTACACACGCTTGACTACGGCAAGAACTTGGCGAATTACACCGGCGCCGAACTGGGTTGGACGCTGGAAGATAATGAGTTGATTAATCGCACGATCTTGGCCGTCGGCGGCCAACGTTATAAAACCTATCGCATCTACGAGCGTTCGATCTGATCACGGGGCCTGCCACAGGCTACGGTTCGGCGCTGCAATTCAAAACGGAACGGATGGAAAGAAGGTCAGGCCGAATGCAATTCATTGAAATGTCCGGAAAAACGCTGCTGCGGATCGTCGAAGAACAGGAATTGCCGGAAGAACAACTGCGTCAATTGGGCGTCGTCGACGACAGCCTGGTGCGGGTCAACTTGCAGGGCGACGTCGAGTTGCGCCGCATCGATCGCTGGGACGTTATCGGCGGCCTACTGGGAGATTTCGCCTCCCGGGTCAAACGCGAGACCGGACTTGAATGGGCTTAGCCGCCCGCGCTGCGTGGAAGTGCCTGCTCGCCTGGTGGCGGCCACGGTCTTCAAAACCGCTGTGCGCTGCGTGAACCGCAGCGCAGGTGGGTTCGATTCCCATGCACTTCCGCCATTTTCTGACTCCGTCTTCCGCGGCGGCGCAAGTCGGGAAGAAGCAGCCCACGGCGAAAAATACTTGAATTCGGCGCCGCCGGACGGGACGATAGGGCCACTTGTCGCACCGAGCGCCCGCAATGCTGCGGGACGCGTGCGAACTGCCCGCTAACGTGTCTTCAGGAGGCGTTGGATTGCGATGGCCAAAACGTATCGAGTAGGCGTGATCGGCCGGACCGGCCGCGGCGATTACGGACATGCCGTGGATGAGGTTTTTTTGGACCTGCCGCAAGCGCAAATCGTAGCCGTCGCTGACGACGACAAGGCCGGCCTGGCCGCCGCCGCCAAACGTTTGCGGACGGAGCAGACGTTTGCCGACTACCGGCAGATGCTCGACAAGGTCCGGCCTGACATCGTGGCCGTTTGCCCCCGCTGGCTCGACCAGCACCGAGACATGTGCGTGGCCGCGGCCGAGCGGGGCATTCACATCTACATGGAAAAGCCATTCTGCCGCACTCTGGCCGAAGCCGACGAGATCGTGGCCGCCTGCGAGAAAACGCATGCCCGGTTGGCGGTGGCTCATCCCACGCGTTACAGCCCCAAGATCCAGACGCTCAAACGGCTAATCGCCGAAGGCGCCATCGGCCGCGTGCTGGAATATCGCGGTCGTGGCAAAGAGGATCGACGCGGCGGCGGCGAAGACCTGTGGGTGCTCGGCTCGCACGTGATGGACATGATCCGCAACCTGGGCGGACATCCGACCTGGTGCTTCGCCGAGGTCACGAAGGAAGGCCGTCCGGTAACCAAGGCCGACGTCGTCGAAGGCGCCGAAGGGATCGGACCGCTGGCCGGCGACGCCGTGCGGGCCATGTACGGCATGCCCGACGGCTCGACCGCCTACTTCCAGTCGGTCAGGAACGCCGCCGGCAAACCGTCTCGCTACGGCCTGCAGATTTTCGGCTCGGGCGGCGAATTTGAACTGCTGGAAGGCGTGTTGCCGTCGCTCAAGTACCTGCGAGATCCCGGCTGGTCGCCCGCCCGCAGCAAGGCGCAGTGGCAAGACGTCTCATCGGCCGGCATCGGCCAGCCGGAACCGCTGGACACGCCGGACTATCGCGCCCGGCACCTCATCGCGGTCCGCGACCTGCTCCATGCCATCGAAAACGACTCGCAGCCGCAGTGCAACATGTACGAGGCCCGCGGCGCCATTGAGATGATCGTCGCCATTTTCGAGTCGCACCGGCTGGGGCGCCCGGTCAAGCTTCCCCTGGAAAACCGGCAGAATCCGCTGACGATGCTTAGCTGAACAGCCCGGTGATCAACTGGCCGCCGTCGACAATCTTCAAGGGACGGCCGCTGGGCGAGATCAGTTCATCGGACGGATTGAGTCCGATGGCGTGGCAGACCGTCTGGAACAGGTCTTCCACACTGGTCGGATCCTGATCGACTTCTGTGCCGTCGGTCGTGGTCTTGCCGATTACGCGGCCGCCGCGAATGCCGGCGCCGGCCAGCAGCAGGCTGAACGTCTTCGGCCAGTGATCGCGGCCGGTGTTGGCGTTGACCTTCGGCGTGCGGCCGAATTCTCCCATGCAGACGACCAGGTTGCGCTCCAGCAAGCCGCGCTGCGAGAGGTCGTTGACCAAGGCGTCCAATCCCTGGTCCACCTCGCCTGCGAGGTTGGAAACAGATTTGAAGATGTTCCGATGATTGTCCCAGCCGCCTCGATGGACTTCGACGAACGGCACGCCGGTTTCCACCAGCCGGCGGGCGACGAGCAGACCCTGGCCGAAACTCGAACGCCCGTAAGCGTCGCGAGTTTTTTCGGACTCGTCATCAAGTTGAAACGCCTTGAGCTTGGGCGAGAGCATCATTCGCGCGCCCTGGGCGTAAAGGCCTTGCTGCTCGCCGACGACGTGCGCGGCGCCCAACTCCGCGAAGCTTGCGTTCTGCCGCTCCAATTCGGCCAGGCGGCGTTTGAGCCGCTCAGGCGGGACGGCGCTAGCCACATTGTCCGGCAAAGAGCCCGGTCGATTGACGATGAACGGTTGTGAATGAACGCCGAGAAAGCCGGACCCGATGGTCTGCCCGACGCTGACGAAATTCGGCAGCTCGGCCTCGCGGTCTCCTAGCTGCTCGGCGACCACCGAGCCGATGTTCGGAAACTTCAAGGCGCCGGTCGGTCTTCGCCCGGTGTGCAGTTGGTAAGTGGCTCGCTCGTGACTCCCCTCCTTGTTCGTCATCGAGCGAATCACGGCCCAGTTCTTCAGCCCTTGCGCGATCTTGGGCCAATACTCGGCGATCTGCACGCCGGACACGGCCGTGCTGATGCCTTTGGTTTCGCCGCCGTTAGGCGTGCCCGGCTTCGGATCCCAGGTCTCCATCTGGCTTGGACCGCCGCCCAACCAGACGAGGATGCAGGACCGCTGCTGCCGCTTCAACTCGGCCGCCTGAGCGCTGATCCGCCCCAGCAGGCTGGAAGCGGCCAGGGCCGACCCGCTCAACTGCAGCAGGCGCCGCCGCGACATGCGACCGTCAGCGGCGAAATTGACGTGCAGACACGGTTCCGAAGAAAAGCTATTCATGTTTTGGGCTCGCTCAACGTTTGGCGACAAATTCGGCTGAATTGATCAAAATCCACACCAAGTCGGTCACCGCCTCGCTGCGATCGGAGACCTTCTGCAAGTATTCGACGACTCGACAGCGCTCCGCCGCACTCGGCTGGCGGGAGAGAATATCGACGTACAGTTCGTTCGCCAGTTGCTCCGGCGATTTGATCGCCGCCAGCCGCCTGGTCACCGGGCCGTTCTTGATGGCCGCCTGCAAGCCGGGATTGTTCATCAGGAACAGCGACTGCTGGATGGCCCCTTCGACATCGGAAAGCGGGATCGAGGGGTCGACGGCGAAAATCCGCTCCACTTGTTCGGTCAGCTTGTCGTCGCCGACGATTCGTTCGAGCGCCTTGGCGACTTGATCGGCTCGAAGTCGCGTGGAACGGACGGCGGTGAACAGTTCTTGCGAAGATTTCAGGGGGCGAATCTGTCGCTGGTAGACGCGCGTGTTCATGATCATGCGAAATGGCCAGCGGGCGTCGAACTGCTGGTTGCGGAAGACGTACGCCATGCGATTGATCACCAGCTTGTGCACGACTTCTTCGTCCGGCCCCAGGCTATCGACGGAATAGAAGCCGTCGCCGACCAACTCGCTCCAAATGCGATTTACATACGCGCGAGCGAACCAATAATTGTTCGGGTTGTAGACCAGGTAAGCCGCCACCGCCACGCGGCGCGCGTCGGCCTGCAGCTTGGGCGGCGGGTTTTCACCGAGCAGAAAGCGGGCGGGCATCTCCGTCTGTTTCTCCGGCTCTTGCAGGTTGGGCATATAGTACCTGCCGGGAGCGAAAAACGCGGCCAGCTCATGGAACTGCTCGCGCTTCCAGCGATCGAACGGATGGTCGTGGCATTCTGCGCATTGAATGCTGACGCCCATAAAGATGCGGGCGGTTTCGGAAGCCAGTTGTGTTGGCTTTTTCTCGCAGGCCAGCATGAAGTTATCGGGCCCAACGTCCTTGTCTTTGCCGTCGGCGGCCAGGATTTCCGCGGTGATGCGGTCCCAACTGGCATGCTCTTTGAACTTGCCGGCCAGCCAATCCTCGAACGCGTCGTAGTTCAGCAGCCGGTCATTGGCCGTGGCGTTGTAGAAGATGACGTTCCGCCAGAAGTGAGCCCACCGATGGGCGAACTCGTCGGTCTCCAACAAACGGTCGATCAGCTTGGCCCGCTTGCCGGGATCAGTATCGGCGACGAATGCGCGCACCTGGTCCGGCTCAGGCGGCCGGCCGGTCAGGTCGAACGACGCGCGACGCAGAAACGACGCGTCGTCGGCCAAGGGGGCGTAGCGGTTATCCGGCAGCTTGCTTTCCCGCTCCAGCGCCTTGTCGAGATCTTTCGACGTCAGGGTGCTGTTGTGCTTGATCGTCTTCCACGGTCCCGTACGACGAAAATACTCCAGCGCCTCGAGCTTGGCCTTGGATGTCGAAAGGTCCGGCGGCTTGGGGCCGGCCGCCTGAACCAGACGGCCCGCGTCAGGGCGCCCGACTTGCCACAAAACCAGCGCCGTCACGACCGCAATGAAGACCATGCAGGCCGGCCATGGCCTGCTTCGCCTTGAATACGTCATATCTGACTCGAAGATGGGCAGAAGTGCGTCGATCCCCAGTCCCGCCGCCCCTGCAGTTTTTGTTATAACATCAAACCCACAAAGGGGCCAAAGATCTCGTGAAGATTTTACCGCCGAATTGGAGCATGCCATGTCACCTGCGGAACAGGCCCCGCAACCGGCCAACTGGGGAGACGACTGGACCGTCGGCATGCGAGTCTGGATCGAGCGTGCGGGCCGCGCGATGCTGAGCGAGGGACATGCCGAGCTGCTGGGCGCAATCGGCCGGACCCACAGCATTAGCGCTGCCGCAAGAAGTATCGGCATTTCCTACCGCCATGCCTGGCTGATGGTCCAAGAGGTCAATGCCGCGTCCGGCTCGCCGCTGGTCGCTGCCGCAGTCGGCGGCGTGCGAGGAGGCGGCGCCCAATTGACCGCGCAGGGCCGATACGCGGTGGACGTGCTGGAACAGCTCCGCGGCGAGCTCCGACCGAAAGGCGCCGCCGTTTTGCGGCGGATTGTCGCTCCCGCCGATACCCCGTCGCAATCCTTGCACCTGGCCGCGGCCATCAGTTTGCAGGAAGTGGTCGGGCAAGTACTGACGGAATACGCGCTCCGCCAACCGCTGATTCTGGTCCGGGCGGTCTTCGGTTCCTCGAACGAATTGGCTGACCACCTGCTGGCCGGCGCCCCTTGCGATCTCTTCATTTCCGCCGACCCGACCCATCTCGACCGCTTGGAAGCCAGCGGTCTGCTCGAGCCGGGCGATCGCCGCCCGCTGGCTTTGAACGGGCTGGCGGCGATTGGGCCGCCCAGCGGCACAACCCGCGCCCGTAAACTTCGCGATTTGTTATCCGACAAAATCAAGCACGTCGCCCTGGCCGACCCG
>DASZUP010000841.1:0-3601 GCA_035547635.1 Pirellulales bacterium | reverse complement strand
TGCGACGCCGTGAGCTTGAGCCAGGCGGTGAACCTTTCGTCCCTGGGACTGCCGGACGGCAAGCGGCGAGTAGACGGAATAAAGATTGTTCTCGCAGACAAACAGCACCGGCAGCCGCTTCAATGCCGCAAAGTCGAGCGCCTCGTGAAAGGCGCCCTCTTCAGTCGCGCCTTCGCCGAAGAAGGCGACTACGACCCGGCGCTCGCGTCGCATGGAGACGCCGAAAGCAACGCCGACGGCGATCGGAATCGTGCTGCCGACGATCGGCGCCGCCCCCAAAAAGCCAGCCTCCAGGTCGATCAAGTGCATCGAGCCGCCCATGCCGCTGGCGCAACCCGTAGCCTTGCCGTGCATTTCCGCCAGCATGGCGCGCAGATCGCCCCCTTTGGCCAGATAGTGCCCGTGCGCCCGGTGAGTGCTCAACGCCTGGTCGGCGCGGTCCAGCCGCTCGCAAACCGCCGCGGCAACCGCTTCCTGGCCGATGCACAGATGCACGGGACAGCGCATCTGCTGTTCTGCATAATGCGCAGCGATGCCTTCTTCAATCAGTCGGATGCGCAACATCGACCGGTAAAGCCGGCGAGTCAGTTCTTTCTGCACGTGATTTCCATCAAGCGTTGCGGACAGGCAATTCGTACACGACGGGCTGCGGACTGTACCCCTCGCCGCGAAGGCATGTCAACGTCAGTGCCAGCGAGCGAAGGGGCGAAGAACTTACCCCCTGGCTTGCCTCGTTTGCCACGACCGCCCGCTCGCCGCGGGCTGCCAAGACTCAGTTGGATCTCGCCGCTGCCGATGCCTGAAATTCGACGACCGTGGCTTCACTCCGCCTCGCGCACGCGCGCATGAACCCTCGGCGGCTGTTGCGAACCATCTGCCTTGCGAGGCGGAACAATCGGGGGCGTCGGCAGCCAGGGGATCAGCCGAGATGTCTCACTGGTGGCCGGAACCAGCGTTTCGCTGACGGGCACGAGCATGCGGACCAGGTCGACAACCGGTTGCGGGCGATCGGGCAGTTTGGCCAACAAGGAGCCATTGCTGTCAGCCAGCAACACGCCGGCGGTCTGGCCTTCGCAATCGCCCGCCACCAGCAGCCCCTCGCTGTTGATGGCGAACTGCAGAGCCAACTGCTGGTACAGTTCCGAGCCGCGCGCCCCCCGGCCCGACACGTTTCTCATCAACGTGCAACCGAGGGATTCGATGGCGGAGCGCAACAGCGAATGGCCGATCACGCCCGGGCCGGCCTTCAGGCTGCCGTAGGCTTCAATCAGCTGACTGCGATGCAGCCGCACTCCGGTCAGCTCGACGTCCGCCATGCCATCAAGCACGTGGGGAAAGCGGCCGGAAACGAGGCTGCGGAGATCGATTTGCTGGAAGCGGCCTGCGAGCTCGGCCTCCCAACCCTGCTCTGCATCATCCGCCCATAGATTCCCGCTGAACGTCGCCCTGGCGCCCAGCGTTGCTTCCAGGTCGTACAGCGGCGCGAACAACGAGCACGGCAGGGCCGCGCCCCCCGTGCCGAGCATCAGCTTTGTTGAAGGCGCCTGGCCTCGCTGGTTTCGCACCACGCGGATCAGCGCCGGCTCAGACATTTCCGTGCCGGCCACGCGGAACCGCAACTCCGCCGCCTCGCCGCTTTCGTCGGGTTCGATGCGCCCGTCCAGCACCTCATAGGTCTGCTCGCCGCGGCTCGACTGCATGGTCAAGCTGCACGGCAACAGCAGCACATTCTCGCGGTTAGCCAACTCCCGGCGCAAACGGCGGCCGAGCAGATCCCAAAGCTGCCGCGCTCGATCCGCCAACAACACGGGCTGCTCGGCTGCTAGCACGAGTGCATCGTCGTTGCG
This sequence comes from Pirellulales bacterium, assembly GCA_035547635.1. GTDB lineage: Bacteria > Planctomycetota > Planctomycetia > Pirellulales > JAICIG01 > JAICIG01. The sequence continues at coordinate 1,754 of DASZUP010000841.1, read as the reverse complement.
GCTGATCTCCAGCACGCGGCAATGAAACAGCGGCTCTCCGGTTTCGGGATCGGCCAGCTCAAGCCCTTCGAACAGGCACATGCCGGGCTGAGGGTACGAAACGGACTTCAGCCGGGCGATCAGGCCGAGCTGTTCGCCCAGGCTGCGCTCGCACTGCCGCACGTGCGACGGCAATTTGCGGGAGACGCTCCAGCCGAACATGACGGCCGTCGGCAGCAGACAGAACAGGCAAAAGCCTGCCTGGCAGAGACGACGTCGAACGGACTGGTGCAAACGAAACATTGACCGGCTTCCGTGCCACAATCCCAAAGGCGGCGAGCGATTCCTAATCGCTCAATCGAGCTTTCCGGCCTCTGGTTTCCGATTTCTCGCGCTGGCTATCGCTCGCGGGCCATCTCCTGGAACAGCTTCCAGCGAGCTTTCATTTCCACCAGGCTGTCACCCCCGAACTTGTCGATCAAGGCCGCGGCAATCTCAAACGCCACGACGTTTTCCAGGATCACGCCGGCCGCCGGGACGGCGCACACGTCGCTTCGCTCGTAGGCGGCCGCTTCCGTCTCTTTGGTCTGCAGGTTGATGGAATCGAGCGGCTTTCGCAGCGTGCTGATTGGCTTTTTAGCGGCGCGAATGACCAGCGGCTGGCCGTTGGTCATGCCGGCTTCCAAGCCGCCCGCATTGTTGGTCGGACGCACGTAACCGAGCGAAGGCGAGTCTTTCTGCGATTCGTCATACTGGATCGGATCATGCACCTGCGAACCGCGGCGTCGTGCGGCCTCGAACCCCAGGCCGATTTCCACGCCCTTGATCGCCTGCACCGCCATCACGGCCTGGGCCAGGCGGCCGTCGAGCTTGCGGTCCCACTGGGCATGCGTTCCCAGGCCAAACGGCAAGCCTTCCACGCGGACTTCCAGCACGCCGCCCAGCGTGTCTCCGTCTTTACCGCACTCGTCAATCAGTTGTTTGACCTCGGCGTCGCTCTGCGGATCGAGCGAGTAAATCTCGCTGGCGTCGCGAAGTGCGCGATGTTCCGCGAGCGTGCCGGGCGGCGGCTCGAGCTTGATTCCGCCCAACTCAACGGTGTAGCCCAAGGCCGAGATGCCGAACTCGCTCAACAGCTGCTTGGCCAAGGCCCCGGCCGCCACGCGCACCGCCGTCTCTCGGGCGCTGGCCCGTTCCAGCACGCCCCGGATCGATCCCAGGTATTTGACGGCGCCCGTCAAGTCGCCGTGTCCAGGACGCGGCCGTTCCAGGTCGCCAAGCCGTTCGAGCTTGTAATCTTTATTGACGACTTCCAGGCCGATCGGGCTGCCGAGCGTGATCTCCTGCCAGACGCCGCTCTTGATCTCAACGCGGTCGGTCTCAATTCGCTGGCGGCCGCCGCGGCCGTATCCGCCTTGTCGCCGCCGCAATTCGGCGTCGATCGACTCGGTTTCGATTTTCACTCCCGCCGGAAAACCATCTACGATGGCCCACAGCGCCTTGCCGTGAGATTCGCCGGCGGTCCAATAGCGCAACATCTTATGGTAACTCAAGATACATAACTGGCCGGCGACGTGGGGCGCCGCTTAAACTTGAATTTTACCTAGACCGCCAGTTTGACGATAGGGCGGTTCGGCGGGGGATAAACGCGGAAGCGGCGAACGGGTTGTGGTGGGGCGTGTTTCTGGCTGATTGATCATCGCTCCGCCGGGATACGCCCGGTGATGGCGGGACAAAACGTGCGTAGCGCCTTTGGCCGAGCGAAGGCGATTCTG
>DASZUP010000840.1:0-2819 GCA_035547635.1 Pirellulales bacterium | reverse complement strand
TACGGAACCGACGTAACCTGCACCGCCCGTCACCAAGACCGTCCACGTTCGTTCCATCAACTTCCCTTCCTTGGCATGAACCGTTTTGAATGGCAGAGAAACCAGCCGTCAGCCGGCCAGTTTGATCGTTTTCGTCGTTGGCACGTCGTGCGTCTTGAGCAGGCATTCGATATGGCGGTAGAGCGGAATGCGTTCGATGGCCCGCTCGTTGCCCATGATCATCACGGCCTCGGCCCCGACGACGTTGCCGACAAAAGCCGTGATCTCCGGCGGGGCGCCCAGCGCCACGCACAGCGAAGTCAGCGAGAGCACGGCGTCGCCCGCGCCGACGCGATCGACCACCCGGGTGGCAAAAGCCGGCACGTGGTCGAACTGGTCCGGGCCCGTATAAAACAGCGAACCGTACTTTCCGCGGGTCATCATCACCCGGTCGCAGTGCAGCCGCTCGGCGACGTGACGCAGCATCTCGTGCGGCGAGAGCCGCTGGTTTCGCGTTTCCAGCGCAATTTCGCGCTCGGCCAGGCAGACGTAGTCGGCCCGCGGGTATTTCGAGATCATATTGAACCCGTGGTTGCCCGCATTCGACTGCGTATTGACGCACAGCAGCGGCGCTTCGCGCGCGAGCAGTTCGATCGCCTTGGCGCTCAGCAGCCCGTGGCCGTAGTCGGCGACTACGACCAGGTCGTAGCGCGGCAGGATCTCATGCAGCAGGCTGCAGAATTCGCGGTCGGCTTGTTCGCTGAACGGGACGTCGTTCATCGAATAAATTTCGAACAGCTTCTGCCCGAGATACTTTTCGACGTACCGCTTTTTGACGATCGTCGGCGAAGCTTCCTTATAGACGAACAGCGGCGTGACGTTCGAGCGGCAGGCGTCGCGCACGAATGCCTCTTCGTCTCCGCCTTCTCCCAGAAACGTCAGCACGTCGACGCTGTCGCAGAAACTGGCCAGATGGTTCGCGCATGCCAGTACGCCGCCGCCGTGCCGCTCCGTATCGACATATCGCGTGGCAAGCACCGGCTCCTTGCCCGATTTGCCCATCGCTTCGCAGTACGCGTACTCGTCGATGATCGTTTCGCCGATCGTCAGCACGCGCAGCCCGGTCGACTCGCGCAACGGACGCAGCACCTCTTCCGACGTATAGCGGCGGGCGAAGTCGTCCAAATACTGGCGCACCGGGTCGGGGAATTGCGACAGATAATTGTTGATCAGGGCCGAGGAACTGAAGGTCAGGTCGTCGGTAAACGCCATCTCGCCGCCGACCGAGCGGATTGCCGCCTCTTCCTGGGAGACATGACCGATGGTGTCATTCAACCCCCGGAATTCGCTCCCCTTGGCGAACACGTGCGGGCGGAGCATGCGGATCGTATCGACGGCCGTAGGCCAGCGATTGATTGCCACGTAGTCAACGCACTCCAGAGCCGCAATGAACTCTGCGCGAAGCGACTGGCCGAAAGCCGGACGGCCCACCCCCTTGTTGACCAGGTGATCGGGGGTCAGCGTAACGACCAGCAGGTCACCTAGCTTGCGCGCTTGCTCAAAGTGCCGCAGATGACCGACGTGCAGCAAGTCGAACACGCCATGGCAATGCACGATGCGTTGCTGATCCTGCCGTTTCCTCCTGAGCGTCGCAGCCAACTCTTCCAAGGAAACGATTTTCTGGTTTCCCATGGGTCTTCAACCATCCGTGGTCAGGGGCGAGTGCGGCGACAAACGGCCGATGTGTACCCGGTTTCAACTATTCCCTCAAGTCCAGTCTGCCGTGCTAGCATTGCAGATCGAACCGCCGCGGGGCGCCTGTTTACCCCAGGCTATGCGATCGTCGCCGCCAACCGGAATCGCCTGAATTTCTGGCAGAATCGGAAATCTCGTCACCCGTTATCGGACTAGGGCGGGCAGCGACTGAATCGATTCCGCAACCGCATCACTCAAACAGCGATCGCTTCTTCTCGACCGCCGCTTCCAGACGCGGCAGCTCTTCTTCCAGCAGATACCGCTCGGCCACCAGGCGCCGGGCGGCGGCCATGAATTGCCGGCGGTAATCGTCGAAGTCGCGGTAGCGCTCCAACAGCGCCGGGCGCGGATCGCCGTTGGCAAGGCGCTCGTCCGCCGTCTTGGCAAACGGAATATATCCGCCGCTGAGCGAAAGCAACTCGGTCTCGGCGCCGATCGAGCGATGGCGGAGGTTCCAGCTTGTATAGGTCGCCACCGGCACGGAAACGGCCGGCAACAACAGCGTGCCGCGTTCGTTGTCGTCCAGGCCGTAAGCCGGCACGCGAACGACGTAGTCCTTCCCTTGGCGGGCGGGCGGTTCGATTGAGGTGCGACGGAGCGTGTAGAACTCGGGACCGCGGTCCAGCAACTCCGGCTGCTGGATGATCTGCGGATAGCGCACGCCCGGCAACGCCAGCCAACCGCTCTTGTCTTCCTGCCACGGCGCCAGCGTACCGTCAGACAACCGGGGGTAGGCGCTCGCCGGCGGCTCGCGGCCCTCGCGGACCCACGCGTCCATCGCCATCAGCAATCCTCGGAGAAAGGGCCGGTAATCGGCCGGACTTGCCGGAAGTTGCCCGCTGGTTCGCTCACCCGGCTCGCCGCTGCCGGGGCCGTGCGGGCAGCCGCCGAACGTGTAGATGCGAACTTCCGGCGGCAACTCGGCATCGCGCTGGCCGAGCGGATCGGTGTGCACCAGCGAGCCGCTGCGATGCCAGTATTCCGAAGACGATTGCGTGTGCATCACCTTCGGCACGGTTCCGCCGGCCCGGGCGCGGCGCAAGATGCCGTCGGTGCGGCCGGTGAATGGGTCTTTCTCATCTCCG
>DASZUP010000839.1:0-2798 GCA_035547635.1 Pirellulales bacterium | reverse complement strand
GTGGCCGCGCTGCTCGGCGATCTCAAGCAGCGAGGGCTGCTCGACTCCACGCTCGTCATCTGGGGCGGCGAGTTCGGCCGCACCCCGACCACACAGCGCTCCGCCAATGGCTACTCCGGTCGCGACCATAACATGCAGGCCTTTACCAGTTGGATGGCCGGCGGCGGCGTCAAGGGCGGCACGACCTACGGCGCCACCGACGACTTTGGTCACAAGGTCGTGGAAAACCCAGTCAGCGTGCACGACTTCCACGCCACCATTCTGCACCTGTTGGGGCTGCACCATCAAAAGCTGTTCTTCGAACGTAGCGGGCTGAAAGAACGCCTCACCGGCGTCGAACCACCGCGCGTGGTGACGGAAATTCTCGCATAGCGTTGATGTGGACGAGGCGGTCAACATGCTCAATCGACGCGAATTATTGAACATCGGCTTATTGAACCTTGGCGCGAGCGCGGGCGTCGCTACTTTGCTTGCTTCCGATCGCGGGCAGGCGGCCGATGAAAGTCGGCCGAGTTTCCCAATCGTCGACAGCAACGTCAGCCTGTTTCACTGGCCGTTTCACCGCCTGCCGTTGGATCAGACCGACAAGCTGCTGAACAAGCTCCGCTCGCTGGGCATCCATTCCGCTTGGGCCGGCAGCTTTGAAGGCGTGCTGCACCGCGACGTAGCAGGCGTCAATCAACGATTGGCGGAGGAATGCAAGCAGCACCCGGAACTCGTTCCGATCGGCTCGGTCAATCTCGCGCTTCCCGATTGGAAAGAAGACCTCCGGCGGTGCATCGAAATCCATCAAATGCGGGGCGTTCGACTGCATCCCAATTACCACGGCTACGCCCTGGACGATCCGCGTTTTGCAGAGCTTTTGGAACTCTCGGCCAAGGCGGGGCGTTTCGTGCAACTCGCCGCCGCCATGGAAGACACTCGCACGCAATATCCGCTCCTGCAAACGCCCGATGTGGATCTGACTCCGTTGCCGGCCGCGATGAACCGCATCAAGGCCGCCAAGGTGCAAATCCTCAACGTCCGTCCGCGACCGCCTTTGCTGTCGCAGCTCGCAAAAACGTCCGGCATTTATTTCGACACGGCCCGCGTCGAAGGAACCGATGGCGTTCCGAACCTGGTGAAAAGCCTGCCTCGCGGTCGGGTGCTGTTCGGGACGCATGCGCCGTTTCTCATTCCCGAAGCCGCGCTGATCCGTGTTCATGAATCCAACCTGCTTGACGAAGCGGCGCTCAGAGATGTCTTCTCGGAAAATGCCGAGAAACTCATCAGGTGATAAGCCGGAATCCGAAATGCTGAATCCTGCCGCACTGCAAGTTGGTTTGCCTTCGCCGGAGCAATTGAAAAGCTACCGGATTTGGGATTCGTATTTCACGCCATCGCACTCACATCCCGGACGCGACGGCGGCCGGTTGATCGCGGACATCGAACGCTCGATGTCCGCCATTCAAAAAGGGCAGTTTGAAAAGCTCTGCTATTTCGCCCACGTCGGCATCGGAACCACCTCCGATGTCGAGTTGGAAAAGACCTTGCGCTCCAATCCTGAGTTGGTCGTAAAGCCGCTCAAACGCTGGCCGAAGTCGTTGATTGGGATGATTCAACTCAATGCTCACGATGTCCGGGCTTCGCTGGAGGCGTTGGACCGCTGGCTGCGAGATGGGCCGATGTTGGGCGTTTATTTTCCCGGCGGCGGGCCAGGGGCGCTCACGTGTACGCACCCGAACTTCGTTCCGCTCGTCGAGCGCATCGCGGAATATCGGGGCGTAATCATGCAGCACGCCTGGTTCATGACCGGCGGCAAGCCGGCTCCGGGGGCTTCCACTCCGGCGGAGCTCGCCCAGCTCGCGGCAAAGTTCCCGGAGCAGAAGTTCCTCTGCGCCCACGCCGGCGGCGAATGGCAAAAAGGCCTTCGCGCCGTGCGGGATTCCAAGAACATCCTCGTTGAAACGTCCGGCTTCGATGCCACCGCCGGCTTCATCGAAATGGCCGTCCGCGAACTGGGGGCGGAGCGTATCGTCTTCGGCAGCCATTTGCCTTCGCGTTCGCTGGGCACGGAATTAGGTAAAGTCCTCGCCGCGGAAATCTCCGAAGCGGACAAACGTTTGATCCTCGGCGAAAATTACCGCCGGCTGCTTGCCCCCATCCTGCAAAAGCACGCGATGTAGAGTCGGGCAGCGTCTATGCTTCCGGCCAGGCGCCAAGCGCCCGACGGACCACGACCAATTGTCCCAAGTGATACGCGTTGTGATCCGCGAGCAGCAACGCTTCGCGAAGCAGCGTGTGGCCCGGCAACCCGTGCGGCAGTTGTTCCAGCAGATCGATGGCCGGATCGTTCACGAGTTCCTGCATCGCGCGCATGTCGGCGCGAAACGCCTCGACGCTCGCGTCCCAGGTTTCCTCGGAAGGCGGTGCGTCGCCTTCCGGCCAGTAGCCGCCGGGAAACTCGGGCGAAAGGTGGTCGGGATTGCGGCTGTACTCAAGGATGTCCCACTGGCAGATTCGCAAATGCTCCAGCAGCCGCCACGGAGAATGAGGAATGCCTGGCGAAGTCGCCCCGCGGAGTTCGGCCTGCAACCCTGCTATCGCCCGTTCAAAATCGAGATGCGCGCCGCCGCCTTGCAGCAAATACAGCACGTGTTCCCGCAGACGTTGATCGTTGTCCGTCACGTTCATGCCTTAGCGCCTTGCCAGCGAGGTTCCTGATCGCGTCAAAAAAGTTGACGCACGCGACGCTTGTCCGTCGGGCCTCGGCGCACGCTATTTTGCGGGCGCCTTAGCCTTCTTTGCCGGTCTTTTAG
>DASZUP010000838.1:0-3315 GCA_035547635.1 Pirellulales bacterium | reverse complement strand
GGCCGCCGGCAGCCTGATTCTGATTCCGGGCTTGCTCGGGTTGGCATTTCACCAGCCATGGCTGTTCCCGAGTCTCGGGCCGACGGCGTTTTTGCAGGCGGAACTGCCGCACCTGCCTTCGTCTCGGCCTTACAACATCGTGGTTGGTCACCTGATCGGCCTGGGCGCCGGCCTGCTTGCCGTGGCGGTGCTGGGAGCGGCCGATGCGCCGCCCGTACTTTCCAGCGAAGATTTAACGCCGGCGCGCGTTGCAGCCTGCGTGTTGGCGGTGCTGCTGACCATGACCGGCAAGGTGCTGTTCAAAGCTTCCCATCCTCCGGCCGCCGCAACCACGTTGATCATCGCTCTGGGGGGCATGAAAGCATCGGCCTACGAGGCGGGCACGATCTGCATGAGCGTCTTTATCGTAGCACTGGCGGGCGAAGCCGTACGGCGTTTGCGCTTGCGCTATTTGCCAGGACGCAACGGATAAGCAAGTGGTATGCGGCTTGCTAAGGCATTGGGCGAACTTGAACCGATTCGATCGGCTGCCCCCTGGCGGAAGGCGTGGAGTCGCGTGAAACGCTTGTTTTACGGCAACGGAGCTGCGGCGAAGGCGGTTGCAAGTTGTCGGCCGGCTTTCTGGTTGCCGCGCCGCGCTGGTCATCATCCGGCCGGATAGCGTTCGGGGGACCCGCGCGGCGTGCCGGAACTCCGCGCCGTCGCGGCGACGAACCTCGCAACCGTGCAAGGCAACACGGCTCGCACCAGGATAGGGACGCAGGCGATGACGAAACTGAAAGTCAAAATGTTCTTCGCCTACAATGAAACCAATATTCTCCGGCTTGGCGCCCAATTGTTACTAGGCATTCAACTTCAGGAAACGCTGGGAGCCGACTTCCGCAAGCTGCCTCACCACTCGCAGTATCTGCACGCCGGCGCCACCACCGTCATGCTGCTGGGACTGGGCTTGCTGATCGCGCCTTCGGCTTATCACCGCATCGTCGACAAGGGAGCGCCAAGCGAAAACCTGCGCACCTTTACATCTCGCATCATCAGTCTGGCGATTGTGCCATTCGTATTGGGGCTAGGGGTCGAATTCGACATCATCCTGACGAAGGTCGCCTCCACCGAATTGGGCGTGATCTCAGCAGTCGTCGTGATGGCCGTGGGGTTTGCGCTGCTGTACGGCTGGTTCCTTCGCGGCCGTGCCAACGCGCCCGCGATGCAAGCATACAAGGAGCGGAGCGCCATGAAAGAGAACGACTCGGAAGATCGCAACGCCGGCGCCTCGATGAACGAGAAGGTCATGTACGCGCTGATGGAAACACAGATGATTCTGCCGGGCGTGCAAGTGTTAATCGGATTTCAAGGCGGCGCGGCCATGTCGGAAGGATTCAACGATCTGCCCGCAGTCTCCAAGACCGTCTACGTCATCAGCCTGGCGCTGCTCAGCTTGACGATGTTGCTGCTGATGATGCCGGTCAGCTACCACCGCTACGTGGAACAGGGGGAAGCGACGGAGAACTTCTTGGAATTTACGAGCCGCGTGCTGGTCTGGTCGATGATCCCGTTCGGCATCGGCATGTGCGGCAACTTGTTCGTCGTGCTGTTCAAAGTTTCCGGTTCGCTGCTGATCGCTGCTTCCGGCAGCGCGGCCATGTCGCTGACGTTCTACTGTCTGTGGTTCGGCTATACGATGCGCTGCCGGCGACAATGCCGCGCTGAGGCTGGATAGCTTCCCAGTTTTCGCAACGAAGAGGGAGCCCTTTTCGGAGCCCGACTCGCAGACAAGGCGAGAGCCAAGTCGCGTGTTTCAAAGGGCGTTGGCGGAACAACGCCCTGACGTCGCCAGGGGACGTCCCCGCGACGGTTACCCAACCCTGCCCACACGCCCTGCTAATCGGAGATCGCCGCACGTGACTTTTCTGCTCGTCTTTTCGCTGCTGTTTCTGTTTGCGGTGCTGATCTCGCAGCGTCTGGAACGGGGCATTCTGTCGTGCTCCATTTTGTTCCTGTTCGGCGGCCTGGTCTGCGGCGACGGCGCGTTGGGCCTGCTCTCGGTTTCTCCCAAGGATCCCATGGTCGCCGCACTCGCACGGCTGGCGCTGTTCAGTACGCTCGTCACCGAAGGAGCGAAGCTGAAGGCGGCCGATATTTCCCCCGCCTTGCGGCTGGCAGGGCGCGCGCTGCTGGCAGCCATGCCTTTGACTCTGCTGGGAATCGCACTCTTGGCGCACTTTCTGCTGGATATCGGCTGGGGGCCGGCCTTTCTGGTCGGCACGGTGCTCAGTCCGACTGATCCGGTGTTCGCCGCCGCCATCGTCCGACAGGAACAAGTGCCGTACCAGTTGCGGCGACTGCTCAACATTGAAAGCGGCGTGAACGACGGGCTGGCGCTGCCCGTGGTGATGATCCTGCTGGCGCGGCTGGGCGCCGAGCCGACGGAGCTGGCCGCGCTCGCGGCCGAGTTGCTCGGCGGCGTGGCGCTGGGTCTGGCCGTCGCCTTCGGCGCCACCTGGCTGGAACGCCGGCAGCCGTTCTCGGTGGCCGGCAGGCTGCGGCCACTGTTCGGTCTGTCGGTGGCGATGCTGGTGTTTTCCGTGGCGCGTACGAGCGGGGTGAACGAATACCTGGCGGCGTTTTCGGCCGGCGTCATGCTTACGCACGGGCACGAGCAACTCGGCGCCGATTTCGTCGGCCTCGGCGACCAATTGACCGAGGTGTTCAAGTTGCTCGCCGTGTTCGCGCTCGGCGTGTTGCTTTCGACCGAGGCCTCCACCGAATTCTTGCTGGTCGACATTGCGTTCGCACTGCTGACCTTGTTCATCACGCGCATCGCCGCCATGCAGATCGCCCTGGTCCGGTCGCCGCTCGACTGGCGCGAACGGATGACTGCGGCGTGGTTCGGCCCGAAAGGCTTTGCCTCGATCGCGTACGCCATTCTGGTGCTGCAGTCGGGTTTACCGTCCGCCAAGCTGTTGTTTGACGCGATCGCCTTGACCGTCACCGCCTCAATCTGTCTGCACTCATCGACGGATACGCTCGTGGCAAGCTGGTTGGGCGACCATGCCAAGCGGCACGAACCGGCTGCAGAACGCCAACCGCATCGGCAAGCGGTGCAGTGAAGACAGCGCATGGCAGTCCCTTGAAGGCGTTTGGACTTCGGGCGAACTCAGGGCAGGACGCGACGTGTGACGATCGTCTCTCCAAGTGTCTCGTCGATTCGGCCGGTTGCCGTTCCGCCTGGGCCTGTGGCAATCACGTGCTGCCAATTCATCCCGCCGCAAGCTCTTCTCACGCGCGCCTCTATCCCTTTCCTCCAAATCATTTCGG
>DASZUP010000837.1:0-5839 GCA_035547635.1 Pirellulales bacterium | reverse complement strand
TCGCGAAAGCCAAGCCGAAGGGCCCAGCGCGCGTCGCTGCACTCTGCGGGCCGATATTCCGCTGGTCCATCGGCAAGCGCCGCTTCCAACGTGCAGTCCTGGTCGCTGTGGTTCACGTCGACCGGCCGCACCTCGACGCCGTGCTGCTGCAGGTCGCGCACCAGTTGGGCCGAAGCGTAAAACCCCATCGGCTGGCTGTTCAATAGCGCCGCAGTAAAAGCGGCCGGGTAATGATGCTTGAGCCAGGCCGAAACGTAAGCCAGCAGCGCGAAGCTGGCCGAGTGCGACTCGGGAAAACCATACTCGCCAAAGCCGCGGATCTGTTCGAACACTCGTTCGGCATATTCCTGCGGCAGTCCGCGGCGAACCATGCCGGCCAGCAGCTTCTGGCGGAATTCGTCGATCAAGCCCGGCCGGCGCCAGCCGCCCATTGCGCGGCGGAGCTGGTCGGCCTCGCCGGGCGTGAAGCCGGCGGCGACGACGGCCAGTTTCATCGCCTGCTCCTGAAAGATCGGCACGCCGAGCGTCTTTTCCAGGACGCGGCGGATTTCGTCGTTGGGATACGTGACGGTCTCTTCCTTGTTGCGGCGCCGCAGATAGGGATGAACCATGTTGCCCTGGATCGGGCCCGGCCGGATGATGGCCACCTCGATCACCAGGTCGTAGAAGGTCTTCGGCCGCAACCGCGGCAGCATGCTCATCTGGGCTCGGCTCTCGATCTGGAAGACGCCCATCGTGTCGGCCCGGCTGATCATCGCGTATACATCCGGGTCTTCTTGCGGCGTATTGGCCAGCGTCAGCCGGCGCCCCGCGTGCCGCTCGATTAGTTGGAAGCATTTGCGGATTGCCGTCAGCATGCCCAAGGCCAGGCAGTCCACCTTGAGAATGCCCAGTTCGTCCAGGTCATCCTTGTCCCACTGGATCACGGTGCGGCCGGGCATGGCGGCGTTTTCGATCGGCGTCAGCTCCGACAGCGGCCCTTGCGTAATGACCATGCCGCCCACGTGCTGCGAAAGATGCCGCGGAAAGCCGATCAGCTCGCGCACCAGCGACGCCAGCCGTTGCACCTCGGCCGCGGCAGGATCGAAGCCCGCCTCGCACAAGCGTTCTTCGAGCGGGGCGTCGCTGCGGCCGTCGACGAGTTTGGCCAGCGCGTCGAGCCGCTCGGGAGCGAAGCCGAGCGCTTTGCCGACGTCGCGGACGGCGGAGCGAGGCCGGTAGGTGATGACTTCAGCGGCCAGCCCGGCCCGCTCGCGTCCGTACTTCTCGTAAACGTACTGCAGCACCTCTTCGCGCCGTTCGTGTTCGAAATCGACGTCGATGTCAGGGGCCTCGTTCCGTTCGCGGCTGATGAACCGCTCGAAGAGCACGTCCATCCGCTCCGGATCGACCGAAGTCACGCCCAGGCAATAGCAGACGGCGGAGTTGGCCGCCGAGCCGCGCCCCTGGCACAGAATGCCGCGCGAGCGGGCGAACCGCACCAGGTCCCAAACAGTGAGAAAAAAGGCCTCGTAGCGCAACTCGCCGATCAGTTGCAGCTCGTGTTCGATGAGCCTGCGAACTTTTTCGGGAACGCCGCCGGGATACCGCTGCTGCGCGCCTTTCCAGGCGAGCCGCGCCAGGTGTTCGGCCGGCGTCGTGCCGGCGGGACAAAGCTCTTCAGGATATTCGTAACGCAACTCGTCGAGCGAAAAGGCCGTGCGGTCGGCGATCTCGACGGTCCGCCGGAGCAGCTCCGGCGCGTCGGCAAAGAGCAGAGACAGTTCTTCGAGCGGCTTGAGATAGCGCTCGGCGTTGGCGAACAACCGTTCGCCCGCTTCGGCCACGGTCGTGCCGGCGCGAATGGCCGTCAACACGTCTTCCAATCGTCGGCGCTGGGGAGCATGATAGCGCACGTCGTTGGCCGCCGCCGCCGGCACTCGCGCGCGGCGGGCCGCGGCGATTCGTTCCGCCAGTTGGCGCCGATCATCGGGCCCGCGGTGCAGCTCCGCCAAGGCATAGCAGCGGTCGCCGAAGATCTCGCGGTAATCGGCCAGCGCCCGGGCGTTGCCGCCCAGCACGCAGGCCAGCAATCCTTCCGCATGGGCGGCCACGTCGTCAAAGGCCAGTTCGCACTGCCCCTTGGCGGCGCGGCGGCGGCCGACAGTCAGCAGCTTGCTCAAGCGGCCGTAAGAGGCGCGGTCCGTGGCCAGCAGCACGGCGGCCGGAGCGTCGTCGGGCAGAACTTCGGCCCCGATGAGCAGCTTGAGCCCTGCCGCCTTGGCCGCCGCGTGCGCGCGGACCACGCCCGCCAGGCTTTGTCGATCGGTCACCGCCAAGGCGTGATAGCCCAACTCCGCCGCACGGTTGACCAGTTCGTCCGGGTGCGAGGCGCCTTCGAGAAACGAAAAGTTGGTCTTGGCGTGCAGCTCGGCGTAACGCGGGCCGACGCTTCTGATCGCCGGCGCATCGAGCAGGGGACGTCGTTTGCTGGGAGGCTGTTCGGGCATGAATCACTCGAAGACGCCATGCAAGAACCAGCGCCGAAGTGACAACTGGCGAAACAGCCAGAACCATTGACCTTCAGCGGTTTCCACACGGTAATAGTCGCGCAGCGCGCTCTGCCCGCGCCACCAGCCCGTCTGAATTCGTTCCGGTCCCCAGGTACGCGCAATCCGCCGCTCGGCCCCCTGCCAAGAAAACGCCAGCGGCGGACCGTTGGGCGCCACGGAAACGGCTGACAACAAGACGGGGCGGGCCAACAAGCGCAGCGGGCGCGCCATGGCCGCCAGCCGCCGTAGAGCAGGCGGCAGCGCAGTGGACGACGATGAGCGCTGGCGCGGCGAACGCCGCTGCGGGCTGCTTGGCGTGCTGGAGCTTTTCCGAGCCGAAGCGCCGATGGCCGGTTCGTAACGCCAGGCGAACTCCGGTTGCGCCTCGGGAAGCAAACGCACGCGAGCCACGGCCTCGCGCCCCAGGCGATTGCTCAGCCGATCGATCAATAGCGCCAAAGCCCGCGGATCGTCGCGGCTGGCGCCGACGTCGAACAGTTCCTGCTGCCACTGTTCGACCGGCGCTGCAGAGGTGACGGAAAGCTCCAGCGCAGCCGTCGGCTCGACGAGCGTCTGGCTTTCCAACTGCAATTTGATCAGTTCGCTCAGGCGCCGCGGCGAGGCGCTCGGGCGGAACAGGCCGACGGTGAACTGCGTGCGGCTGGTCGTCTGGCCTCGAATCCGGCATTCGAGCTGCTGCACGCCGCGGCGGCTGTCGGCAAGCTGGCCGACGAGGTTCTCCACCAGCCGGTCCAAGGTTCCTTCGAGCAGTTCCTGACGATCGGTCGGCTGCTCGAAAGTCCAATCGGCCTTGGCTGCGGGCGGCTGCGGCTGAACGACGATCACCTCGGCCGCCTTGCCCGCGGCCTGGTCGAGCCGCCGCAGCAACTCGGGGCCGAACCGCGTCGCCAGGCTGTTCCGCGCGAGGGCCGCCAGTTGGCCGATTTGCGTCAGGCCCAATTCGCGCAGCAGCCGCACCGTTTCCGGCGTCAGACGCAGCGCCTCGACCGGCAAAGACGCCAGCCCCGCCAGACCGTGCCCCGGCGGCAACACGATGCCGGGGCGACGGGCGCCGTGCGGTTCATCCGTTGCATAATGCGCGGCAGCCCACGCCGCGCCGATCGTGTCGGCCAGCGCCGCGCGAACGATCACCCCGTGCCGGCGAAACTCGCGCACGACGTGTTCGACCAGTTCCGTCTCGCCATGAAACAGCGAGACGGCGCCGGTGACGTCCAGCAGCAGGCATTCCGGCGCTGGCGAGTCTTCCAAGCCAATCGCCGGGCTGAACGGCTCGCACCAGGGGACCAATCGCAAGAGCGCCTCGCGATCGGTCAGCTCACGCTCCCGGTCGCCAGACGGCCGCTGCCGGCGCCAGTTCGGCAACCAGATGCAAAGCGCCCGTTTCATCGTCGAATTCCAGTTCCACGCTTTCGCCCGCCGTCGCTGCCCGCGCTCTCACTAATTCGACCCTCAGCCTTCGTCCGCCGGCGCCTGCCAAGGGCTGCACCAGCAGCCTTGCCTCGGCCCAGCAGGGTTCGTCTCGCACCGCGGCGGGCCGCACCAGCATGCCCGCGGCGCCGCTCGACTCGGCCGCCAGTTGCAGCCGCCGCAGCGTCGAGGACGACAGCCGCGGACTGCTGCAAAACACCGCCCCAACGCCCGCCGAGCGCAGCGTCTGGTCGAGCGCCCACGCCTCGTCGCGAGACTGAGGCGCCCGGACCACGAACAGCCGCTCGGCGGCAATGCCGGCCGCCACGGCGGCCGGGGGATAAAAGGACCCTTCGCCGTCGATCACGATCAGCGGACCGTGATCCCGGCAGGCCTGGCAGGCGGCCGTCAAAGCCAGCCGCGCCGCGCCGCTTCCTTCGCCTGCGGCCAGCCATTCCACCAGCGTTCCGCGAACCAGCCCGCCTGCCGGCAGGAGCCGGTCGAGCGAATTGCAGCCGGTGGAATACTGCAAGTTTTCCGCCGTCCGAGGCGCGCCTTCCAGGCCGCGCAACCGCTCTCGCAGTTCGGCGACAAGCTGTTCGCGGTCAAGGGGTGGCTGGGGATCGCTCATGGCTCGGGAAGTATACATTTGTATCGTAATTGAAGCAAGCTTGGCTTCAGCCGAACTGAAAAGAACGCCGGGCCGCCCAAGACGCAGCACGGCCGTCAGAAAAAACCGCTAATCCCCGCTAATCGGAGAAATGCCTCTGGCCACCGCGGCTCAAAGCTTTGCTCCGATTAGCGTTGATTAGTGGAGATGAGCGGTCCCCTTCTTCCGTCCCGCTCCAGCGGGGCTCTCCCTGCCATTGAGGCAAAACTGCGACCTATCTTTTCCTAGCGAGCAGCGACGCTAAAGCGAAAACATATAGGAGAATGAGTCATGAGCGATGAACAAACTTCCCTGCCGGAAATGCCGGGCGGCGGCTTTCCCGGCGCCCCCGGGCCGTTGGGAAAGGCGCTGCGCCATGAATTGGCGCAGTTGCAGAAAGAGTGGTGGTGGTTTCTGTTGCTGGGCATCGGCCTGATCGTGCTCGGCGTGTTGGCGCTCGGCTCCCCGTTCCTGGCCTCAACCGTGGCGGTGGTCTATCTGGGGCTGCTGTTGTTGGCCGGCGGAATCGTGCAGACGATCAGCGCCTTCTGGGCCGGCAAGTGGAGCGGCTTCCTGCTCACGATCTTCATCGGCCTGCTGTACATGGTGGCCGGCGTGTTCATCATCGGCCATCCGGTCGAAAGCACGATCGAACTGACGCTGATGCTGGCGTTCTTGTTCATCGTCTCCGGCATCTTCCGGATCGTCAGCGCGCTGATGCTGCGCTTTCCGCTGTGGGGCTGGCCGCTGCTCAACGGCGTGATCTCGGTGCTGTTGGGCGTGATGATCTACAAGCACTGGCCCGCCTCCGGGCTGGTGGTGATCGGCATCTTCATCGGCATCGAGCTGATCTTCAACGGCTGGGCCTGGGTGATGTTCTCGTTCGGCCTGCGTTCATTGCCGCACGAGAAGTCGTAGGCTCTTCCGCCGCGACGCCTCAAGCCAGCTCGCTTGCGCGGCGCCGCCCCTGCGACCGGAACAATCCGTCGCGGGCGGCGCCGTGGGCGAGCAAAAAATCGATCGGGCAGACTATTTCGCCCGCACGATCAAAAAGCGCCGGCTATCTTTCCCCAGTTACTTGACCGCCCGCCTTGCCTTGCTCCGCACGACAGCCCCTTGTCGCACGCACGGAGCCGGCGCGCCGACAGTTGCGAATCATCCTCGTTCTTCGGCGTCATCCAAGCAAACACCTGGGAGAAAGCACTCATGGCACGTTTCTTGATCGCATTTG
>DASZUP010000836.1:0-2952 GCA_035547635.1 Pirellulales bacterium | reverse complement strand
AAAGCGAACCGAACCATCGGCCATGGCGGCCTGGCAGCCCGCCGGGTGCAAACTGGCCGCTGCCCCGGTCCAGACCGCGGCTCGGCCGACGATGACGCTGCTCGGCGGATTCGTTGAATAGAGCCAGCAGTTAATCGGGCTGGTGCACTGCGGGCACGAGTTAATCGGTGTCCTTTCGGTAAGCCCGCATGACCAGTTTTGGCGGGCGTGCTAGCGTGGCATCCTGGGGTCGAATCTCCGGGAGGTCAGGCGATGGCGACACGCGGCATGCAGAAGCTTCCAGCTGAATTGGCGAGGGCGGCGGCGAGGTGGGCGCAGTGGCGGCGGACTCGGGTGCTGGGAACGCGCATTCCTGAATCGCTCTGGAAGTCGGCCGTCGAACTGGCGGCGCGGCACGGCGTGAGCAGGACGGCGATCGCGCTGAGGGTCGACTACTATGCATTGAAGAAGCGACTCAACGCACAGACGCCGCCTCGTCGAGCCGACCGGACTGGCGCCGCGGCGCCGGCGTTCGTCGAATTGACGCCCCCGTCGCTTGCGACCGCCGGCGGCTGCGTGATTGAATTCGAGAAGCCTTCGGGCGCGAAGATGCGTGTCGAACTCCCAGGAAGTCAACTCCTGGATCTGGCCGCGCTCGGCCGCAGCTTCTGGGAGACGCGGTAGTGTTGCAGATCACGCCCCAGATGCGGATTCTCGTGTGCTTGGAGCCGGTCGATTTTCGCAAGGGCATCGACGGGCTGGCGCAGCTCTGCAAAGCTGCCTTGGGGGAAGATCCCTTCCGCGGAACCGTGTTCGCATTTCGTAACCGGCGAGCCACGGCCGTGAAAGTGCTCGCTTACGACGGTCAAGGATTTTGGCTTTGCCAGAAGCGACTCTCCGAATCGAAGTTTCGCTGGTGGCCTACGGGAAGCAACGCCAGCGCGAAGACGCTGGCCGCTCATGAACTGCAGGTGCTGCTCTCGGCCGGCGATCCGAACGGGACGAAGGCGGCGCCGGCTTGGCGCCCGGTGACTCCCGCTTAGGCCGCCGAACTCCTCTTGCTTGGTTCGGCTGGTTCCTGTTATCTCCTTGGCATTGCGGTTCGGCGAGTTCTTGTTGCCTGTCGCCAAAGGTCGGGCGTATGGTCGCGCGCAAGCCCGAGGAAATCGTTGAGATGGACGTCGCCCAGTTGCAGTCGCTCATTGCGCGTATCGAGCAGGGGACGCTGGAGCGAGAAGACCTTCAGACCTTGCGTGCGGTCCTCGAATCGTACTTCTACGTCACGCAGTTGATCGACAAGAAGAGCACGACGATCGCCCGTTTGCGACAGCTCGTGTTCGGCGCGACGACGGAAAAAACCGCGGACGTGACCGGGCGCGATGAACGAGACGCTGCAGCGGCCGGCCAGTCCGGCGCCGACAGTCCGGCGGGAGATTCGGCGGCGGAAGATTCGCCGGCGGAATCGTCGGAACCATCTTTCGGCGATCAGCAGCGCACGACGAAGAAAGGTCATGGGCGCAACGGGGTTGACGACTATCCCGGCGCCGAGCGCGTGAAAGTGCGGCATGAATCGCTCACGCCTGGCGCGACGTGCCCCGCATGCGGCCGAGGAACGGCCTATGAGCTGAATCGCCCGGGAGTGCTGATTCGGTTCGTCGGCCAACCGCCCGTGCAAGCGACGATCTACGAATTGCAAAAACTGCGTTGCCATCTGTGCGGCAAAATCTTCACGGCGCAGGCGCCGGACGAAGCCGGCCAACGGAAATATGACGCGACGGTCGCCAGCATGATCGGACTGCTCAAATACGGGAGCGGCGTCCCCTTCAATCGCCTGCAAGGGCTGCAGGGGAGCCTGGGCGTTCCCCTGTCAGCCTCGACGCAATGGGACATCGTCAGCGCCGTCGTCGACGACTTCCAGCCGGTTCACGAAGTCTTGATCCGTCAGGCCGCCGACGGCGACGTGGTGCACAACGACGACACCAGCGTGAAGATCCTGGAGCGGATGGGCGCGCGGGCCAAGCCACAAGCGTTGGACGCTTCGCTTGACGAGGAAACGGAGCAGAACGCGGCGCAGCGCACGGGCTTGTTCACGACGGGCGTCGTCGCCGAGCACGCCGGGCGCCGGATCGCCCTGTTCTTCAGCGGCTCGCAACATGCGGGAGAAAATCTTCGCGACGTGCTCAAGCGTCGTGCGGCGGAGCTGCCTCCGCCGATTCAGATGTGCGACGCTCTTTCGCGCAATCGCCCGGGAGAACTGCAGGCCATCCTGGCCAACTGCCTGGCCCACGCGCGGCGCCAATTCGTCGACGTGCACGACCGCTTTCCCGATGAGTGTCGCTACGTGCTGGAAGCGATTGAAGTCATCTACTGCAACGACGCGACGACGCGCAAAGAAGGCATGGCCGCGGATGAGCGACTGCAGTTTCATCAGGCCGAAAGCGGTCCCACGATGGATCGGTTGCGCGACTGGCTGAAGCGGCAGATCGACGAGAAATTGGTCGAGCCGCACTCGGGGCTGGGCGCGGCGATCCAGTACCTACGCAAGCACTGGGAGAAGTTGACTCTGTTTCTCCGCAAAGCGGGCGCCCCGCTCGACAATAACGTAGTCGAGAGAGCACTGAAAAAAGCGAT
This sequence comes from Pirellulales bacterium, assembly GCA_035547635.1. Classification (GTDB taxonomy): domain Bacteria; phylum Planctomycetota; class Planctomycetia; order Pirellulales; family JAICIG01; genus JAICIG01. Next base: position 342 of record DASZUP010000836.1, on the reverse strand, counting down.
CCTGCACCGAAAAAACGCCCTCTTCTATAAGACGCAAAATGGCGCCTCGGTGGGCGATCTCTACATGAGCTTGATCCACACCTGCGAACTGAACGACGCGAACCCGTTCGAGTTCCTCACTGCTCTCCAGCAACACGCCGACCAGGTCGCCGCCGCGCCGGAACGCTGGCTACCCTGGAACTACCGCGACGCCCTCCCCGCGCTCAGCCCCGCTGGCTGAACCCCCGCCGCCAGATGCCTCCCGGCTCCCGCCGCCGGTCGCCGGCCGCCAAAAACAGAATTGCAGGCGTGCCGGAAGGACACCACTGATCTGCGGCCCGATCCCAAGGGCAACCGCTCGCG
>DASZUP010000835.1:0-8564 GCA_035547635.1 Pirellulales bacterium | reverse complement strand
GTTGGATTTTTGCGTCTCGGCCTGCTCGTCGCCCGTATCGGTCACGAATACCAGTTGCCGGGCGCCCGGCGACACGTTCGGCGCCGCGACCGTCTGAGTTACCACGTAACTGGCGCCGGCGGCCAACTGGTTCTGGTAGTTGCCGTAATATCCCAGCAGGCTCGTATTGCCGGGATCGTAATTCGCGTCGTCGCCGACCAATACGTCGTCGTACCAGGAACTGGCGGCGGCGGCCGATCCCTGGTTGGTCACTTTCCAGGAGACGGTGATCGTTTGGCCGTTGCCCGCCTCGACCGTCGCCGGCGCGGTGGCGTCGCTGATCTCCAGATCAGCCCCTGGCGCCGAAAGCGTGATGGGAATGGCATACGTGTTGTTGGCCGCATCCGTTTCCGCCTGGCTGGAACTGGCGCCGGCGCCGACGTTGGTGCGAATCAGCAGGTAGCGCGCGCCGACGGCCGTGTCGGGCAGCGCGACCGACTCGTGGACCGTGTAGCTGGCCCCGGCCGCCAGCGAGGCGGGAAGCTGGCCGCCGCCGGAATAAAATGTCTCAAGCCGTTGGGCGCTGGAGTCGAACGTCGACTGATCAGAGACGTAAATCGCGTCGGACCAGCTCCCCGCCGCGGCGTCGGTTCCCTGGTTTGCGACCGTGTAGTCCACGGTGATCGGATGGTTGTCGCCGACGACGGCCGTCGCCGGCGCCGTGGCGGCCGAGACGGTGAAATCGACGTCGGGCGCTGAGAGGGTGATAGGAATGGCGAGCAGGTTGTTCGTCTCGTTCGTCTCGCTCTGGTCGGCGTAGCGGTCGGTGCGCACCAGCAGGTATGCGGCCCCCGCGGGGTACGACGGCAGCGTGAGCGATTGCGTCACCGTGTAGCTGCCGCCGCCGGCCAATGCATTCCGAGCGCCGCCGGGATAATAACCGAGCGAAATCGCCGAACTGTCGAACGTCGGCTGGCTGGAAAGATAGATGCCGTCGGTCCAACGCGAAGCTGCGGCCGTCGAGCCGAGATTCTCGACCGTGTAGCTGACGTCGATTGCCTGTCCGTTGCCCGCCACGGCCGCGCCGGGCGCCGCGCCGCCGGTGACGGCCAGATCCACGTCGCCGGGCGAGACGATCGCGATCGGCAGCGAATAGGCGTTGTTCGTCTCGGCGCCCTGGTCCGTCTCCCCCTGGCCGCCGTAAGCATTGGCTACGAAGAACAGGTAGTGATTTCCCGCCGGGATGTCGGCCAGCGTAATCGCCCGATGGACCGTGTAGCTCGCGCCCGCGGCCAGCGGCAGTTGATCGCCGGCGTTGCGGCTGTCGAGCAGCGTTGCGGTTTGGGGATCGAACGTCGACGTGTCGGACAGGTAGACGGCGTCGGTCGAAGTTCCGTCGGCAGCGACTGAGCCTTGGTTCTGCACGCTCCAGGAGACGGCGATCACCTTGCCGTCTCCGGCAACGGCCGAGGCGGGCGCCGTGGCGCCGGTCACCGCCAGGTCGACCGCCGGCGCGCTGAGCGTGATCGGCAGTGCATAGAGGTTGTTCGCCAGGTTGGCATCGTCGAGCGATTGGCCGTCGTCGGTGCGCATCACCAGGAACTGCGCGCCGGGCGTCGCCTCGGGCAGGGTGACGACGCGCGTGACCGTGTAGCTGGCGCCGGCGGCCAGCGGCCCCTGAAACGATTCATCGAGCGTGTCGATGCGCAGGCTGCCGCTGTCAATCGCGGCCGAAGAAGAGAGATAGACCGCGTCATTCCAGGGGCCGGACGTCGGAGCGGCGCCTTGGTTCTTGACGGTCCAGGTGATCGAAATCTTCGCGGCGTTGCCCTCGACCGCCGTGCCGGGCGCCGCGGCCGCGGTGATCGCCAGGTCGGGCTGGTTGGCCAGCATCGCCCTTTCTTCGAGCACTTCAATCAACGCGCGGCGAGTTCGATAACCGCTTCGCCGTTCGTTCGCCGCGCCGCCAGCCAGGCCGCCCCGCCGCGTCTTCCCATGAGAGGGTCTACCGAAACGCCGCATGATACGCTCCCGTAGTTCGGGGCGCTAGCGGCGAGGGCCGACAGCGCCGTTGCAAGTCGGAAATATTCCCCTGCAATCTGGCCAGCCTTTCCGCGTCGGCGAACCGCCTGCCGGACACAAAACGCAAAGCGCTCAGATTTTCGCAAAATCATAATTGTCGCCTCGCGCATTAGCAAGCAGCCCAACTGCAAGGTTTGCATGAGGATTATGCGAGTAACCCCCGACCCGCCAACGCTGTTTCAAGCGTTTATTTTCCATTATTCTTTTGCACATTTTGCCGACGCCGCCCGCCGGCGGGACGCGAATGGCGCTGAAGCTTGTCTTTCCGTAGATGCCGGCGGTATGCTGACGGCGCAGCCGCAACGCACGCGCTGTCCCTCATGATTTGGCGATTCACGCTTCCCGGAGAGCAGTCATGGCAACGAACGTCGCGCAAGTTCATCGACGTCGGTTTTTGAAAACCGCCATCTCGGCGGGAGCCGCGGTGGCGGCGCCGACAATCATTCCCAGTTCGGCCCTCGGCCGGGACGGCGCGGTCGCCCCCAGCGAGCGGATCGTGGTCGGCGGCATCGGCATCGGCCGCCGCGGAACTTACGACCTGGGCTGCTTTCTCGAGCAACCGGACGTGCAGTTCGCTGCGGTCTGCGATATCAAGCAAGAGCGGCGTCTGGCCGTTAAAAAGATGGCCGACGAGCGCTACGGCAACGAGCGATGCGACATGTACCGCGATTTCCGCGAATTGCTCGACCGCAGCGACATCGACGCGGTGCTGATTGCCACCGGGCCCAACTGGCACGCGACCGCCGCCATGACCGCAGCCAAGGCCGGCAAGGATATGTATTGCGAAAAGCCTTGCACGAAGAATATTTCGCAAAGCCTGCTGCTGGCCGAAACAATGCGCCGCACCGGACGCGTGTTCCAGGCCGGCACGCAACGCCGCAACCTGCCGCACTTCGCCTTCGCTTGCGAGTTGGCTCGCACCGGCAAGCTCGGCAAGCTCAAAAAGGTCTTCGCCCACCCGATGGGCATGGCGGCCAAGACCAGCGGCTGGCTGCCGGCTGAGCCGGAGCCGCCCAAGGAAGTCGTCGACTGGAACATGTATCTCGGCCCCGCGGCCTGGCGGCCGTTCAATGCCAAGCTGCTCGACGGTTTTAACTTTGAAAAGGGGGGCGGCCTGGTCGGCGGAGGCGTGCTGGAATGGGGCTCGCACTGCGTCGATCTCTGCCAGTGGGCCGTCGGCGCCGATCATTCGGCGCCGGTCGAATATAACCCGCCGAAGGACGGCCAACTCGTGGCGCGCTACCCGAATGGCGTGGAACTGATTCTCCGCGAGACCGGCTGGATTCCGCTCGGCTCCTGCCCAGTGCGGTTCGAAGGCGAAACGGGCTGGGTTGAAACGGGCGACAGCGGCAAGCTCGTCTTGAGTTCGCCCGAGCTGCTGGCGGGAAGAACCGTGGCCGAAATTGGCGGTTACCCGGCCACGTTCCACGTGCGGGATTTCCTCGATTGCGTCAAGTCTCGCAGCCTGCCGAAGGGCAATGCCGAGGCCGCGTGCTACGCACATATCGCCTGTCATGCGGCGAATATTGCGATCTTCCTGGACCGCCAGGTGAAATACGACCTCAAGCAACACGAGTTCCCCGGCGACGAACAGGCGAATCGCCTGCGCAGCGAAGCGCTGCGCGAACCGTGGCGACTTTAACGAGCGGCTTGCCGACGCGCAAACGCGTCAGCCTTTTTGTTGCTTGAGCTGCCTGCATTTCCATTCCGCATACTCATCGGACCGATACCATGGATACAATTCCTCGCCCCGTACGTCTTGTCGCTCTCGTCGCGGCATCGATCGTAATGTCCTGCGTCTCAGCGATCGCCGCAGACGCTCCCCAAGCTTCCTCCAATGAAGCGGAGTTGCTCGCCATCCTCCGCTCTGACGCGCCCAAGTCAGAAAAAGCCGTGAGCTGCAAGCGCCTGGCCGTTTTCGGCTCCAGCGAATCCGTGGCCGAGCTCGCCAAGCTCCTGCGCGACGAACAGCTCGCCTCCTGGGCGCGGATCGCCCTGGAAGCAATCCCCGGAGACGAGGCCGACGCGGCGCTGCGCAACGCCCTTGACGGCGTGCAGGGCGAACTTCTGATCGGCGTGATCAATTCCCTGGGAGTCCGTCGCGATGCAACCGCCGTCGCCCCGCTGGCCGACAGGCTAAAAGAAGCTGACTCAGACGTCGCTTCGGCGGCGGCCGCAGCGCTGGGTCGCATCGCCAACGACGCCGCTACGAAATCGCTGCGAAAAAGCCTGACGACGGCGCCGGCCAAAGTCCGCTCGGCGATTGCCGAAGGCCTGGTGCTCTGCGCGGAGCGTTTGCAGTCCGAAGGCCACGATGTCGAGGCCATCGAAATCTTCGATGAGTTGCGCAAGGCCGACGTTCCCAAACAGCGAAAGCTTGAAGCGACGCGAGGCGCCATTCTGGCGCGCAAACAGAACGGAATCCCGCTGTTGCTGGAGCAGTTCCGCTCGCCGGACAAGGCGTTTTTTCAGCTCGGGCTTGGCACGGCGCGCGAGTTTCAGGGCTCACAAGTCGATCAGGCTCTAGCCGAGGAGTTGCCTCGCGCCGCTCCCGCTCGAGCAGCGCTGCTGATTCACGCCATGGCCGACCGCACAGAGACGGTCGAGTTGCCAGCCATTTTGGCGGCGGCGGCTGACGGCCCCGTTGTCGTTCGCCTGGCGGCGCTCGAAGCCCTGGGCCGCGTGGGAGACGCCTCGTGCCTGACGCCGCTGTTGGAGATTGGCATTGAATCCGACGCGGCGATCTCGCAGGCGGCAAAAGCGGCGGCCGCCGAACTGCCGGCAGGAAAGGTCGACGCCGAGATCGTCGCTCGTTTGCCTGCAGCCAAAGGCAAAACGCTTCCGTTGCTGTTGGAGCTCATCGGGCTGCGCCGCATTAACGCCTTCGAACTGCTCGTCCAGGCGCTGGGCGATGCGAATCACGAAGTTCGCAGCGCGGCGCTGACGGCCTTGGGCGCCACGGTTTCCGCCGATCAATTGAACGTGCTGATCTCGCAAGCGGCGGCCCCCAAGTATGAAGAGGACGCCGAAGCGGCGCGGCTCGCACTGAAGGCGGCCGCCGTCCGCATGGCAGACCGCGAAGCGTGCGCGGCAGAGCTGGCGGCAGCCATGGCCGACGCGCCGACGGCAACAAAAGTCGCGATGCTGGAAATCCTGGGGGCCGTCGGCGGCGCCAAGGCGCTCTCAACGCTCGGGACCGCGGCGAAGAGTCCGACTCCCGAACTGCAGGACGCCAGCACTCGCTTGCTGGGCGAATGGATGACGAGCGACGCGGCGCCCGTCCTGCTGGACCTGGCGAAGACCGGCGCCGGAGACAAGTATCGCAGCCGGGCCTTGCGCGGCTACCTCCGGATCGCCCGGCAATTTATCATGCCGCTGCCCGAGCGAGTTGAAATGTGCCGCAACGCGCTCGCCGCTTGCCGGCAGCCGGACGAGAAGAAGCTGGTGCTGGAGGTACTCGAGAGGTATCCGAGCATCGCTACGCTCAAGCTGGCCGTGGAGGTCGCGCAAACGCCCGAGCTGAAACCTGAGGCCGCGCAAACCGCGCGCACCATTGCCCAAAAGGTCCGGGGAAATCCGGACCAAGTGCGAAAGATCCTGTCTCAGGCCGGTCTTGACGAGAAGTAGCCCGACCTAGAGTGGATCAAGACCTCGACGGGCAGCCCGATCCGCAGCCCGGCGCGTCCTCCAGATCGATCAACGTTTCGCGAACGCGCACGTCGACGCGTTCGCCCGGCTTCAGGCGACGTTGCGATTTGGGGCGTAGCGAAGGAGCGCTCGAGCTGACGGTCTCCTTAGCGAGGAAGCTGGTCGACTTCTGCCGAGCCCGCGGGCCGGGAAGGGACGTCGATGATCTCGTCGTCGGCATCGCCCGTTTCCGCAGACCAGGCGGCGCCGTTGGGACCGAACGTGCGAAAGGCGAACTTCGTCTTGAAGCGGCTGGCCAGGTAAGCCTTGACCATGCTCCGCGACGCAGGCGCCAAAAGCAACAGCCCGGCCGCGTCAGTCAGAATGCCGGGCGTAATCAGCAGCGCCGCGGCCAGCATGATCATCAACCCGTCTTGCAGCGAGTCGGCAGGCACGCGTCCGCCGCGCAAATCGTCCTGAATTCGCTGCCAGGTGCGCCAGCCTTGACGCCGCAACATCCAGGCGCCGGCAAGGCCGGTGCCAATGACCAGCGCCAACGTGAGTCGCCAGTCCGTAACGTCGGCGAACCACAACAGCAGCGTCAATTCCGCCAGCGGGACGATCGTCAACAAGAGTAATAGTCGAATCAACAAGGGCATCAGTTTGAACGTGCTCCTCAAATCGTTTCAGGCGTAAAGGCTCGTCACGGCGTCTTTTTCCATCGGCTTACCGCCGGCGGCTCTTTTGCGAGCCGACCGCCCAAGTCGACCGGCCCGGCTTTGCCTTGCAATCCCGCCGCTCCTACTATTGTATCGGCGCGAGCGAGAGGCGGCGCCTCGAAATCCGTTCCTTTACGAGCCGGCTGCATGAGCGAGTTGCACTTACGACGGAAATGGACGTTGAGGGCCCATGGCCGGCAAGCCGTGTTCATCAAACGCCCGAACGAGCAGACCTCGCACGTGCTGATGAAGGCCTTCTTGTGGGGCCTGTATCTGCCGGTTTACCCGGACCTGGCGATCGAAATCTCAGTGGGCGACCGTTACAAACCGGACGTCGTGGAGCTGAGTCCCGAAGGGAAACCTGTCTTCTGGGGCGAGGCAGGCCAGGTGGCCGGCGAAAAAATCCGATCGCTGGCGCGGCGCTACCGGCAAACGCATTTCGCCATCGCCAAGTGGGCGACGCGGATCGAACCGCATCAGGCCATCATCCAGCGAGCGCTACGCGGAATTCAACGGGCCGCGCCGTTTGATCTGTTGATCTTCCCCGAAGACAGCGCCGAACGTTTCATTCAGGAACGAGGCGAGATCCGCGTGACGCTCGATGATCTGGAGCGGGTTCGGCTTGATGTTCCCTAATCCAGCTTCTGCCAGTTGTTGTTTCGCTCCGCCACCGCCGGGCTCGTCCCGGTGGAGCGCTGATTGATCAGCTAGAAACCGCCCTCCACGCCGCCCCGTAAACGTTGTGACAGCAAGCGAGCTAACTGTAAATCAGCGCTAGATCGGGGCAAGCGCGGATCGTGGCCGAACAAAGCCGGCATAACGCCAACTCGCCCAGAACGTGCGATTGCGCCCAGCCCAAATGCGATCCCGTTTCCGTTCCGCAATCAGCCGCGCACCGGATCCGGCTGCAGCCAGGGAGGCGGACAGACCGCGTCGATCTCCGCGAGATGCTCCGCCGGGATCGAAATGCCCGCGGACGCAACGGCATCTTGAATCTGTTCGACTCGCTTAACGCCGACCACCAGCGCTGACATGGCTGGCTGAGCGAGGGTCCAGGCCAGCGAGTACTGCGAGAAGGGAACGTCGATCTGGCCCGCGAGCACTTCGATTCGTTCCAACCGGTCAAACAGCGCATCGTCCTGCTTCCAGATCCAGTCGGGCTTTTCGGCGGCGCGCGAATCGGAGGGCGGCGCCTGGCCGCGACGGTATTTGCCCGTCAACAGACCGCCCTGCAGCGCCTGGTAGGGCGTGACGCCAATCTGGTGCTTGCTGCAGAACGCCAGGTCATGCTGAAACTCTCGCCGCAGCAGGCTGAACGGGATTTGCGAGCTGACCACGCGCGGGGCGCCTTGTCGCTCGGCGATCCATAACAGCTCGCACAATCGCGCTGCCGAGTGGTTCGACGCGCCGAAATAGCGAATCTTGCCCTGGCGAACGGCCGTTTCCATAGCCGCCAGCGTGGTTTCCATCGGCACGTGCTTGTCCGGCCAGTGGATGATGTACAGGTCGATGCAGTCGGTTTGCAAACGGCGGAGGCTGTTGTCGAGCTCGCGCAGGATATGGACGGCCGAGAGCCCGCGGTCTTGCGGCCCCGGTCCGACCGGCGCTCCGACCTTGGTGGCCACGACCATTTTGTCTCGGCGGTCGCGCAGCGCCTTGCCGACGATCTCTTCCGCCACGCCGCCCGCGCTGCCCAGATAGCGGGCGTAGCCTTCATAGACATTCGCCGTGTCGATGAAATTGATCCCCAGGTCGATCGCCGCGTGGACGAGACGAATCGCGTCGGCCTCTTCGACCGGCGAGCCGAAAGTCATCGTGCCGAGACATATCGGCGAGACGAGCAGCCCGCTGGCGCCAAGCGTTCGATATTCCATCACTGTCCTTATGGTCGTGCGACGCCGGCCTTGTCGAAAGCCGGCGCCAGGTTGTCGTACGAACGCTGGGCGGCAGCGACGGGATCATAACCGGGCTGGCCGGAGACCATTCCGCTGACCTCCACGCAGATGCACCCGCGATACCCCAGTTCGGCCGCCTCGCGCAGCAGAGGAACGTAATTAAAGCCCCCCTCGCCGGGCAGTACGAAGCGAGCCTTGCCTTTGTCCAGCACCGTATCCTTGACATGGATAAAGCGGGTCAGCGGCAGCATCTGCTGCAACG
>DASZUP010000834.1:0-2916 GCA_035547635.1 Pirellulales bacterium | reverse complement strand
GCCGGGAACCACCAGGTCGCGATTGCCGGAGATGTCGGTCGCCACGACGGGCACGCCGGCGGCCATGGCTTCCATAATGACATTGGGCAGTCCTTCATATTCGCTGCCCAGCCACAACACGTCAAAGTGCGGCAGCAGGCGCGGAACGTCGCCGCGATGGCCGAGAAAGTGGACCTTGTCTTCGATCCGCACCTGGTCCCGGTACCTTTCGAGCCGGCGGCGCTGCGGGCCCTCGCCGATGATCAGCAGATGGACGTCGTCGCGAACCACCTTGAGCAGGTCCGCGGCCCAGATCAGATCCTTCAGCCGCTTCTGCGGCCAGAGCCGGCCGACGGCGCCGATCAGCCGCGCGTCAGCCGGCAGACCGAGTTCTGCGAGCAATTCCGCGCGGCTGACTTCGCTTGCCGGCAAAGGGCCGATGCCGTTGGGAATCACGGTGAACTTCTCCGTCGGCAGTCCGTGATGGACGTAGAAGTCCCGCACGCCTGAGCTGTTGACCACGATCCGGTCGGTGCGTTTGGCCAGCCAGCGATCGATGGCCAGCTCGTGCCAGACCTTCCAGGGGTCGACGCAGCGTTCGCCCGCCACCAGCCGCGGCACGCCGGCGGCCAGGGCGGCTGCACGGCCGTAACTGTTGGCGGCGAACAGCCACGTATGGACCAGATCGGGCTTCAACTCGGCGATGTGCCGCTTGAGCCGCAGGAATGCGAACGGGTCGAGCTTGCCCGACTTGCCGATCAGCGTGACGGGAATTCCGGCGGCTTCCACGTCGGCGGCCAAGGGGCCGAGACGAGTCAAGGCGCAAACATGCACTTCGAATTCGTCTCGCGGCAGGCCGGCAGCCAGCAGCGCAAGTTGCTTTTCCGCGCCGGAGCGGTCGAAGGTCGGAATGATTTGCAGGATGCGTTTCGTCAAAGCTTCACCGGGCGGCGGAGAGGAGCCGCTCGAACAAGATCAGATGCTCGTCCGTCATTTTAGCGAGCGAGAACTCGGCGCTCACCCGGCGGCGCGCTTGTTCGCCCAACCGTGCGGCCACGTCGGGATGATTCCATAAATCGACGATTGCGTCCGCCAGCGCCGCGGGAGCTTCTTTGGCGACCAGTCGGCCATGTTCGCCGTCGGAGACCAGGACCTCGTTGGCGGGAATGGCGGTCGCCACGACGGGCAAACCGCGGGCCATGGCTTCCAACAACGCCAGAGACATGCCCTCTTCCAGCGAAGGAAGTACGAACAAGTTGGCGGCCGCCAGAAAATCCTCGACGTCGTCGAAAGCCCCGGTCAGGAGCACGCGTCCGGAGAGGCCAAGGCTCTGGATTTGCTCGGTGAGCGCCTGGCGATAGCTTCCTTCGCCGACCATCCACAAGCGGGCTTTCGGCAGGCGGCGGAGCACGTGCGGCCAGGCGGCGACGAGATGCTGCAAACCCTTCATGTCATGCAGCCGGCCGGTGTACACGGCCAGCGGCGCATCGGGCTCGAGCCACAGCGCCGGATCAAGCTCAGCCAGCGCCGCCCGAGCTTCTTGTCGGGTTTCAAGGCCGCCAAGCGACGGAATCGGCACGCCGTTGGGAATGTAATGGATCCGCTGGCGCGGGTAGCCGGCCACGACCAGTTCGCGTTCGATGGCCGGGCTGGGAGCGATCAAAGCGTCGGCCTGCAGGCAGCGGCGTTTGATGCGCCGCCCGAAGTTTGCGTCGAGCTGCCAGTGGCAATCGCCCGACAAGCCCGCCCCCTCGGCGCGCAACGCCACCGGAAACCGCCCGCGGCGCCCTTCGCCCACGGCGGCGTAAGCGCCATGCTTGAGCATTGAAACGTAGACCAGGTCGAACCGCTCGCGATGCTGGCGCAGCCAGCGCGCCACCGACTGCATGTATCGCCACGTGCCCCAGAAGCGGCTGGCCGGGTTCGGCAGCCGGACGACGCGTACGCCGTGATGTTCCATCTCCTGCGACCAGTCGGGCTGCCAGCGGGCGGTCAGCAGCGTGACGGCGGCGCCTCGCGCATGCAGGTCGGCCGCCAGTCGCGCCATGACCATTTCCGCCCCGCCCACCAACGGCCAAAATCGGCGCGTGACCAGCACCAGCCGCAGGCTCACGTGGCGGTTCCTTCGTCCAATTCGCCGGCTTCCAGCGCCGCGATATAGGGCAGGTTCCGAAATGCGTCGCCATGGTCGAGGCCGTAACCGACGACGAACTCGTTGGGGATCTCAAAGCCGATGTGGTCGGGTTCCATCTCGGCTCGCTGCCGGCCCAGCTTGCGCAGCAACACGGCCGAGCGGAGTGAGGCCGGTGCAAGCTGTTTGAACTGGGCGATCAAGGCCCGCAGCGTCTGGCCAGTATCAAAGATGTCGTCGACCAGCAGCACTTCGCAGCCGCGAACTTCCGGCAAAAGTTCGGCGTTGATCGTCAGTTCTCCGGGCGAAGTGGCGCCGGCGCGGTAACTGCGGGCTTGGACCACCCCGACGCGCAACGGCATGTCGAGTTGGCGGATCAAGTCGGCCAGCAGCACGATGCTGCCGGTCAAGACGCCGATAATCGTCAGCGGCCGGTCGCCGTAATGCGCCGCCACCTCGCCCGCCAACCGGCGAACGCCCGCCTGAACTTGCTCTTCCGTCAACAAAACTCTCAATGCCGCACCTGGAACTCGCCTGAGAAAGCCCCACCATCCACCGAGCGGGCGAACGTGTCAAGCGAAAGGCCGAGCAAGGCGCCGGTCTTCAGGGGGTTGGAAAAGAAGGCAGGGCATCGCGCGGGGCTGCCGCGGGCGCAAGCTGGAAATGATACGCCCGCGGTCAGTCCCGGCTGCGATGTCCTAGCGCGGCGCCTGGCCTCGACTCACCCCTGAGTCTCTGCTCGCCAGTCGAGCGCTCATCTGCGTGATCGGCAAGTCTCTCCCACTTGCCGCCCGCTGTTTCGTTAT
>DASZUP010000833.1:0-3898 GCA_035547635.1 Pirellulales bacterium | reverse complement strand
GCGAGGCCGCTTGCAGAAAGCGACCGGTTCGCAGTTCTTCTCCAACGAGCGCACGAACCGCGGGCATAACGAGTATCGGGCCTGGTAGCGGCGCCGCTCAAGGCGGAATACGCGTCAGCTCGCACTAGCCCGACGCGCGAGCGAGGCAAGCACTAACCCGACGCGCGAGCGAGGCAAAAACCAACCCGAAGCATTAGCGAGGCAACAACATATCTTCCGCCTCGCTGACGCTTCGGGTTAGTGGGAGCTGACGAGTATTCCGCCTTGGGCGGCGCCGCTACCAGGCCCGATACTCGTTATGCCCGCGGTTCGTGCGCTCGTTGGAGAAGAACTGCGAACCGGTCGCTTTCTGCAAGCGGCCTCGCATGCCGTTGAAGCGTTGCAGGCGGATCGCGCCGGCCGTTGCGTCGAACATGCCGTGTCCCGGCGCCGTCAAGCGCACGTGTACCAGAGCGTAAGGGCTGAGGTCATTGCGAAACTCGGGCGACACGGCCTGAAACGGCAGACGGAACCGCGCCCCGTTGGCCGTGACCTGCCGAGCTTCAAGTCGAACGACCCAATGCCCCAACAGCCGGTAGTCTTGTCCGCGGGTCGGCGAGCCGTACTGGTCGCCGTACAAATCAACCTCCAACGTTCCGTCGGCCGCAACCACGTTCCCTTCGCCGTCGAGCGGCAACACGTCGAGCACGATCCCACTGTTGTCGACGCCTTGACTCCACGAGCCGACGGACGCGTCGACTTGAAGCGTTTGGATCAGCGCCGCGGCGGGCGCCGGCTCCTCCAGCGCTGTCTCGGCCGGTAAGGGCTCGCTGACCTTCTCCGGCGCCTGCGCGGCGATCGGCGGGCGCGCCGAACGCAATTGGTCGATGCTGGCGAGCAGTTCGGGCCGGCTCAATCGCTGCTCGCCGCGGCGGGCCTCGACGATGCTCTGCCATTCAACCGGCCGCAGAATGCTCATTCCTCCGCGGTCCATCCGTAGCCAGAGCCGCTCGCGCGTGGTGCGGAGATCGACCGCGCCGGTAAACGTCCGCCCGCTGGCTAGACTCAATGTAATCCGTTCCGCTTCCGCACCCCGCACCGTCCCCGGCGCCGCCAGGCTCAGCACGGCGGCCAGCCAGCACAGTGTGGGTCTGATCAATCGGAAGGGGCGGCAGATCGGCATGCGTTTCTCGGCCAACGCGTGAGCAGCTTTGGCCGGGCAGCGCTTGCTCGGCCTGTTCCGCTGGATTTGCAAGCGACGTGCCGCCAACGCCGCCGGCAACGCCGGCGCCGCGTGCAAATGCAACCGCCCCCGTCAGTTGCGCTACGCGACCGTAAACTCAACCGGCCGGATGACTCGCGGCAACGAGTTGCGTTTTGGCTGCATTGTCCGGCCCGGCAGTGACTTTTCGCCACAGGGCCGGCAGCCTGGCGGTTGAGCGTTGGCGACCTCCTCGGCGCCTTGCAACCGCGCTTGGGAACCGGCCCGCGGAAGGATTTCCTGGCAATTGCGGCGGCGAACCGCCGAAAACAGGTAACAGACGCCAACGATTGTCTTTAGAGCCTCTTCCCATGCGTGGCGATAACCTGGCTTCGAGGATTTCTATCGCGCCCTACCGCCGTAACCGGAGCGCCTGGCTATTGCTGGCCGGGGGCTGGATGCTGGCCGGCTTCGGCGTGCTGTGGGCCCAGCCGCCGGCGACGCCGGGCCTGTTACCGGGTACGGCTGCTTCGGCCCGCGTCTCGCCGCCCGGAGCCGATGCAATCCCGGCAGACGCCGAAGACGACAGCCTGGGCCAGCTTCGGCGCGAAGGGACCCAACTGCGAGACGAGCGCGGCCAGTTTGCGCTCAACGGCACGCGCGTCATCTTTGTCTCGGCAGACGACAAGCGGCGCTTCGTCGGGTTGGAGAACCTTGCGCTGCAGCGGATCTCGCAGCTTGTCGGAGGCGATTTTAATGACGTGGAATGGATTGTGAGCGGATTGGTGACCGAATATCAAGGAGCCAACTATTTATTGATCCTGCGGGCGACCAAGGCCGCTCCGGGCTCAGGCCGCCGCCGCAGCTTTTGAGCAGACTGCTTTTGAGCTGACCGTGTGGCGTTGGGGCCTGGGGGCGGGGGAGAGTGCTTGACAGCCGCTTTGACCAGAATATCATGGCGGAAAACACTTTCCGGCTTATGGACTGAGGTTTCCGGCGGATTTGCCGTCCAGCCCGCCCTCTTTTTCTCAATTTTCCCTGGAGTTTTCGTTCATGGCTGCACATCGGCGGCTGGAAGTTTCTGAAGTGGGCGACGTGACCGTAGTTCGGTTCGTCGACCGCAAGATTTTGGACGAGGCGAGCATCCAGGAGCTTGGGCAGGAACTGTTCATGCTGGTCGAAACTGAGAAGCGCAAGAAGTTGCTGCTCAACTTCGCCAAAGTTGATTTTCTCTCCAGCGCGGCGTTGGGCAAGCTGATCACGCTGGACAAAAAGGTCAAAGCCAATTCGGGCAAGTTGAAGTTCAGCAACATCCGGCCGGAAATCTACGAAGTGTTTGCGATTACCAAGCTGAACAAGCTGTTCGACATCAAAGACGACGAAGCCGACGCTTTGGCCGCGTTCTAGCGGCCTGTTCCATCAATCCAGTGGCGGACGCCAATGTCAGACCATCCTTGGACCTGGAGGACGGAGAAATCCATCCCCAGTGAGACGGGCGCTGGGCAGCGGGTTTTGGAAGACGTTTTAGGTCAACTCGCCGCTCAACAATGGGGCGAGCACGAAGTGCACGGCGTCCACCTGGCGTTGGAAGAAGCGCTGGTCAACGCCATCCGTCACGGCAACCGCTCCGACAAGAACAAGCAGGTTCACGTCGCCTGCAAAGTCTCTCCATCGAAGCTGTGGGTGCAAATCCAGGACGAGGGCCCCGGCTTCAATCCCGAAGAAGTCCCCGATTGCACCGAGCCCGACCGGCTGGAAGTCCCCTCGGGCCGCGGCATCATGCTGATGCGGGCCTTCATGTCGCGCGTGGAATACAACACGGCCGGCAACTGCGTCGTGATGGAGAAGGAACGCCGCGCCGAAGCCGGCTGATCGCCTGGGGCGAGCGCTCGCTTCGTCCGTTTCTCCGCGAAACTTGTGCGCTTCACGCCTTGCCCTGGGGCGGCCGATAAACTAGCATATTAGTCTACTTTCCCCGATAGCTCAGTTGGTAGAGCGAGCGGCTGTTAACCGCTAAGTCCAAGGTTCGAGTCCTTGTCGGGGAGCTCTTAGAAGTCATGCCGAGCGCAAGACTTGCGAACCTTCCGACTCTCGGAAGTGCGGCAAACGGGTGATACCGAATCGGATACACGTATCCGATTCCCGTTTGAAAAGGCCGCAATCTATGGCACGTCAGCCAAAGTACCGCCACAACAAGGCGCGAGGCACAGCCTTCATTGAGGTGCAGGGGCGCCGGATCGGACTGGGCAAATTCAATTCGCCTGAGAGCCTCGAAAAGTATCACCGCATCCTAGCCGAGCTGGCTGCAGGGCGACTCGACGCAGTCGCCGGCAAGACTCCACAATCGCCGGTCGTAACAGTCAATCTGCTGATCCAAGAGTTTCTGACTCATGCCAAAAAACGCTACGTCAAGCACGGCAAGCCGACAAGTGAGGTTCGCAGCTTCAAGGCTGCGCTGAAGCCAGTTCGAAGGCTCTATGGAAGAGTCCCGGTCGACGACTTCGGTCCGCGTGCCTTGCGGGTCTGCCGTCAAACGATGATCGACGACGGCGGGTTCCGTAAGCGAATCAACAAGCAGGTTTCCAGAATCCGCCAGGTGTTCAAGTGGGGCGTCTCCGTCGAGCTCGTCGAAGAAGTGACATGGGCGAAACTGCGACTGCTCGAGGGTCTTCGTAAAGGCGAATTACCAGACCGACCGAAGATCCGCGCGGCGACCGA
>DASZUP010000832.1:0-4149 GCA_035547635.1 Pirellulales bacterium | reverse complement strand
AGGCCTCGCTCGTGCGGAAACCGGCGAACTGCAGCCGGTGCGAATTGCCGATCCGGTCAATGGGCACATCCATCCGTCGGCCTGCGTCACCAAGCGCGGAACGATCGTCGTGACCTACGGCCGCATCAATCATCACGACTTGCGGATTACGCGTTCGACGGATGGCGGACAAACCTGGGCGCCGGCGACGCCCTTCGGCCCGACGCTCAACAAGACCTATTATCCCGGCTCGCTGACGACGCTGGCCGACGGCGCCCTGGTGCACGCCTGGAATCGCTGGAGCAGCGATACGAACGAGAAGGAGCCGCGATCGGTGCTTTACTCGCTCTCGCACGACGACGGCCTGACGTGGAGCGAACCCGAGCCGCTGCCGAGCGATCCGAAGGTGATGAGCGTCATCCGCCATCCGATCGTGGAGCTTGGGCCTGAGAGCTGGCTCTGTTCGCTCAGCGACCGGACGTTCATCTTTAATCCGGTCACGAAAGCGAGCAAACCGCTGGGCGATGGGCGCAACCACGGCCTGGTTCCGATCGTCCGCACGCCGAAAGGGACGTTCATCAGCGGGGCCGGCTTGCGATCGACTGACGAGGGCGCCACGTGGCAGGCGATCGAGCACTTCCCGAATCTCAAGGAGCAAGGCTGGCGGCACGAGATGGTCTGCCTGGCCAACGGTTGGCTGCTGGCATCGGAGATTCTCGGTCCCGGCTTTGGCGGCGAGAAAATCCGCTATGTCATCTCCGATGACGACGGCCTGACCTGGAAACGCAATTACGAATACTACAACCCGGGCCGTGCGATTGGCGGCCGCGCCTGCCCTCGCACGGTACAACTCGATGCGGACACGATCGGCGTGGTGTTCTACGATATCGACGCCAAACAGCCCGGCGGCCCGGCGCTGAACTTTCTGCGAATACCGCTGGCGAAGCTGGCGCCGTGAAGCCAGGTCCGCATGAATCTGCGCATACGCCGATCAACAGCGTAACGCTGCGTCAGCCTTTCTTCGGCTTCGGCCGCGACAATAGCAGCGACTTCGACTTGCCGTCGCGGCTCAAGTCGTACTTGGGATCGGCATGCTTGTCGAAGAACGCGTGCAGTTGGCTGCGCAGTTTGGCTCGCATCTCGCTCTCTGCCGGCTGGTCGACCAGGTTCTTGCGCTCGTGCGGATCGTTTGCCAGGTCGTAAAGCTCATTCGGGCCGTCGGGGAACCGCTCGATGTACTTCCAGTCGGTCGTGCGGATGGCGCGTACGTTTTCGAACTCGTAAAAGATCGGGCCGTTGCGCTCGATCGGCTTGCCGCGCAGCGCATCGGCGTAACTGGCGCCGGGCAGCGGCGGCGAGGTCGGCGTTTTGTCTTTGAGATCGAGAACGTCGAGCACCGTGGGCAGAAAGTCGTAGTTGCTCACTAGCGCGTCACTCCGCTTGCCGGCTGGAATGCGGCCTGGCAGACGGTAAATGAGCGGTACGTGCATCGTCCAGTCGTAGGCGGTCAGCGGTCGCGTATGGTCGCCCATGCCCCAGAAACCGTTCTCGCCGCCGGTCAGCCCCTGGTCGGCCGTGAAGATCACCAGCGTGTCGTCTTCCAGATTGAGTCGCTTGAGTTCCTCCAGAATCCGGCCCACGCCATCGTCGACGCCGCTGACTTCCGAGGCGTAGCGGCGCATGGCCTTGATGTTGTTGAGGTATTCCTTGTTGTTGAACAGCCAGGGATGCATCGGCGCCCGCGGGAACGACTTCAGTTCCTTGTCGGCGTAGTACTCCGCGTGGCGATTGTGCGAGGGCCGCAGCAAACTCCCGCCCAAGCCGTAAGGGCCGTTGTAGGCCAGGTACAAGAAGAACGGGCGGTCCTTGTTCTGCTCGATGAACTTCACGCCGTGATCGGTCCATAAATCGGTGAGGTACTCGGGCTCTTTGCGAATCTTCCCGTCTTCGATCACCTGCGCGTCGTAAAAAGTGGCCGTAGCGCCGTGCGGCATGGTGATCCAGTAGCTGAAGCCTTCCTGCGGCCGCAGGTTATCGCCCAGGTGCCATTTGCCGCTCAGCCCGCATGTGTAGCCGGCTTCAGCCAGAATTTTAGGGAGCGTGCGAAACTCGCTGATCGTGCAGTAGGCGTCCGGCCCGATCTGCGCCCCGCCGGCGCCCAGGAAGCAGTGCACGCCGTGTTGCGACGGAATCAGCCCAGTCAGCAGCGTGGCCCGGGTCGGCGAGCAGACGGCATTGGAACTGTAGCAGCGGGTGAACAGCGTTCCCTGACTGGCCAGGCGGTCGATGTTCGGCGTGCGGATCTCGCGGTTGCCATAGCAGCCGAGCGTCCAGGGACCGTGATTGTCGGTCAGGATCAGCACGACGTTCGGCCGTCTTGATTCGGCGGCGAAGAGCGAGGCGGA
This sequence comes from Pirellulales bacterium, assembly GCA_035547635.1. GTDB lineage: Bacteria > Planctomycetota > Planctomycetia > Pirellulales > JAICIG01 > JAICIG01. Next base: position 1,765 of record DASZUP010000832.1, on the reverse strand, counting down.
GACCAGACCGGCGACCGCTGCCGCCAGCACGATAAGACCGGAATGCGTACGACGCTTCATAGCTGCAGACTCCCAAGATTCGGCGTGAAGATGCTGCGATTATACGCGATTCAGCACGCGCTTGCTTGCGGAGAGACTGCGGCTGCCAACGGAGCGGTTTTTCGGAGCAGCGAATTATTCACGGCCGAACTGATGTAGATTTGCTTTCCGCCAGAGCATTAAGGAGAGCGTCACGCTATTGCTTGACGCACTCCATCATAATCGCGGGCGGATAGTTGAGCATGTCGGCCCAAAAGGCGCGATCGTCGCCGGCTTCGGCATCGGGAGCCAACTCCAGTCCATGTACGGCAAAGTCGCGAAAGCCCGCGTCGCGGAAAGCTGATTCATAGGCCGAAATCGGCAGGTAGTAATTCTCAATCTCCAAAGGCGCGTCGTCCAGGAGAATCTTCCAGATGATCGGCGCCCCCTCGTAGACGCGTTCGGCGAGCCTCATGTCGAAGCCATACTTGCGATAGTCCGGCGGCGGCTGGAAGGAATACACGTCTGGATTGGACGTAAAGGTCACGAAGCGACCGCCGGGCCGGAGCCTGCGCCCCAGCCCTTGGCACATGCTGGCTAATTCGGCCCGGTCTCGAGCGTAAACCAGCAGCCAGGCGGAGACGGCCAGATCAAAGTCTTGTTGCGGCGTTAGGGTGCGGGCGTCTTCGACGCGGTACTCGATGCCGAGCGGTTCCTCGGCCTCCTGGGCACGGGCCAAGGCAATCATCCGTTCGGAAATGTCTTCTCCGACGACATTCGCGGCGCCGGCTTGGCGCAGGCGACGAGTGAAGTGCCCTTCGCCGCAGGCCAGGTCAACGACCTGCTTGCCTTGCAGGTCGCCGATCAGCTTCATGAACGAATAGGTTTCGACCCGCAAACGCCAAGGCTGCTCCTTGGCCTTTTTGTATTGCCTTGCCGTTTGCCCCGCATTGTAGTCGGTCGTCATGCCGATCACCTTTTTGAAAACTGTCCCCTTGGATCAAGCGCAACCCCAAGCGAGTTCGACCGCTCGTCGCGCGGCGATCCTTTTGGCGTGGCAAGCGACCATCACTTGCCGCGCAGTTTCGATTTCGCCAAGGGCCTGGCCGTATAGTCGGGCCATTGGATCCGCTTGCCTTCATAACGCGGCCACTTCCAGACCGGCCAGATCGGCGTCTCGTCGCGAACCTCGTGGTACATCTGCTTCATGACGGCGGAAAGTTCGGCGAACTTTTCCGGCTCTCGCTGGGCCAGGTCGGTCGTTTCGCCGATATCGTCCTTCAAGTTATATAGCTCAAATTCCGCCAGCTCGGCCGTCTTCAGCGCGTGATTGTCTTCCTCGGTGATGTCGCCGGCCGCCTTGGTCTGCCGGTCGAGCGTGGCCAGCAGTTTCCAATCGCCGCTGCGAATCGCCACCTTCGGCGCCGAGCCGGCCCAATTGAACTGCCAATACAAGGGCTTGTTTCGCTGAACCTTCTGACCGTTGAAAACCGGCAGCAGGCTCGCGCCGTCGAGCACGCGATCGGTCGGCGCTGGCACGTCGGCAATCTGGCACGCCGTCGGCAGCAAGTCCAGACCGATGACCGGTTCATCGCTGACCGTTCCCGGCTTGGCGTGACCGGGCCAGCGGATCATGCCGGGCACGCGAATGCCGCCGTCGTACTCGTGCCCCTTGTACTCGCGCAACGGACCGCTCGAGCCAACATTGTGCCAGCGAGTGCGGGCCGGGCCGTTGTCCGAGGTAAAC
>DASZUP010000831.1:0-15069 GCA_035547635.1 Pirellulales bacterium | reverse complement strand
CGCAATAGCCGCCATGCCGTTTCTGCGCTTCGAGCAACGTTGCTCCCGCAATATGTAATTCGATCTGACAAGAGAGGCGTCTTTGCGGCATCGTGCGTTAAACGCGAGATTTGAGCGTCGGGCGAACAGCGGGGCAACTGCGGCATGATCGAAGCGACACTGCCCTCAGTCGGACGCGTCTGACGCATCGGCGTCGAGCGCGGCGATAATCACCGCCCTTGTCGCCGCGCGCAACTGCGGCCAAGCCTTGACGAGCCTCGCTAGTTCGGGAGGCAAATCAACATCGAGTGCTGTTGAACATGCTGTTGATTCTGAAAAAGCCTCGGCTTTTTCGGCGTTTTCTGCACCTTCGGGCAGACTCTTAATCAGAGGGTTGTAGGTTCGAGTCCTACAGGGGGCACTTCAAAAAGCCTCGTTTTTACGGGGCTTTTTGCATTTCAGGCGCCTTGGCGCTTATATGGGAAGGACGCTGTGGGGGTGCGCGTCAGAAAACTAGTTCGCAACCCAGGGTAATATAACTCTGCTCGCCTGCGCGGCGCCGTGGCGTATGGTCTGCCGGGCGGTTTTCAGCTCGCCGTCGGCGTTCTGATCGGCGGATGTGTTGTGGTTGCGGTCGTAATTGGGGAAGTCGCTGCTGCACACGTCCAGGCGAATTCGGTGGCCGGGCAGAAAAGCGTTCGAGGTCGGGTTCATGCGGATTGTGTATTTGACCGTCTGGCCGGGTTCGATCAGCTCCGGCTTGTCCAGACCGTTCCGATATCGGGCGCGCACCATGCCGAGCGAGACGTCACGCGCCAGGCCGTCATGGTGCACGTCGATCAGCCGCACGAAGAAATCGGTGTCGGGCGCAGACGAGGCGGCGTAAAGTTCCACTTCCGGATAACCGGTGACCTCGACCCGCTCGGCCAGCGGCTCGGTCTGATAGACCAGAATGTCCTGGCGATCGGCCAGCGGTCGCTGGTCCGCAGGCATCTGAAACAACCGCGGACCGTGCAGCGAGCGGACCGGATCAGTCGGATCGTATGTATATCGGTCGGCGCCGGCCGAATGGGGCTTGTCGTCGAGCAGCCGGCCGTCGCCTGCGGGCGTATTGGCTTTGCCGCTGGAAGCGAGATAGAGCACGCGATCCTGAGCTCGCTCAAGCGGCCAGGTCGGTTCTTCACGCCAGCGATTGTCCCCCATGATGAAGATGCGATAGGAGGAGATTTCCGCCACGCCGTTCGACTTGCCTTTGAGCCAGTGGTCGAACCAGCGGATTTGCTCGGCGGTCAAGTCGATGACCGCCTCCGGGCCGAAATCGATGTTGCCGAATTGCCGCTTGCCCAATGCCACGTGCGACCAGGGGCCGATAATCGTGCGCGAGCCCTTGCGAGCCGTCTCGCTGCCGCCATCGGCGCGGATCGCCCGATCCAGCAGCAGGCCGCCGTTGCAGTGATCCCACCAGCCAATCACGTTCAAGTTGGGGACCGTGATCTTGCTTACGTCGGCGTCCAATTTCCAAGGATCGGCGTGCGGGTGCTTGAGCCAATAATGAACGGGTTCGGTCTCGTCCTCGAAAATCTTGCGCGGCAGGTCGAGGTAGGGCGCAAAGTTCAGCCATTTCTCCGCGCCGCCGGCATCCCACTCCTGCTGCGCGTCGGCCCGGATCTTGGTTCCTTCGCGGCCGTTGCGGGTCCGCATATCGGGCGACATGCCGACCGTCCACCAGTGCAGCCGCCGGCCGGGGCGGATCGTGCCGGGGCCTTCCAGGTCGGTATAGCGGGCCGGAATGCTGAAGGCCGCCATGGCTACCAGCGAGGCCGGCTGCAACGGCGCCAGCCGCCACTGAAGGAATGCGTTGTAGGAGGCGCCGAAGGTTGCGACCTTGCCGTTGGCGCCGGGCAACCTGGCCGCCCACTCCACGGTGTCGTAGCCGTCTTCGGCGTCGTGGGTATCGAAGCGGACGAACGACTCCCACTTGCCGTCCGATTCGTACCTCCCGCGCGCGTCCTGCGTCACCACGATATAGCCCGCCTTGACAAATGCGTTTACGCCGCCGCCCTTGCCATACGGGGTGCGCATGACCAGCACCGGGTACGGCCCGCCTTCGCTGGGACGATGAACGTCGGCACGCAGGACGACGCCGTCGCGCATCGGCACGGCCACGTTGCGCTCGGTCTCGACGGTAATCTCGCCGCCAACGGCCGACGCCAGCCAGACGGCGGTAAGCAAGACGAGGCTATTCATGGCTAATGCTTCTGAATGTCATAGGCGAGCAGAGCGTCTTGATCTCGCAAGTAGAGCCGGCCTTCGGCGATGACGGGATGCGGCCAGCTTGGCGGCCCGGCGTCGGGCAATTCAAACGTACTTTTCAGGCGGTATTCGTCTGGCGTGGCTTCGATCAACGCCATCACGCCGTTCTGGTAGCGGAAGTACAGATTGCCGTCGGCGTAGGCGACGGCGGCCGATTGCTGCCCCGGGCCGCGGCCGGGCTGCCAGGCGACCTTTCCCGTCGGCATGTGAATGCACAAGGGAAAGCCCTGGTTGTGACCGTGACCGCAGTAGATGTAGTCGTCCAGCAGGATCATGCCGCCGTGATGGTTCTGCATGACCTTGGCTTCGAGGAAATATTCTTCCTCCGCTTGGACGCCGTCGCCGTTTTTAACCAGCTTGAGCAAGGCGGCGCCGGTCCCATAGCCCGACGAGCAAAATACATAGTCGTCTTTGACAATCGGCGTAGGGATGTTGGCCGTGCCGTTGGCGACGCGATTGTAGCTCCAGAGCAATTTGCCGTCGTCGGCGCGTACGCCGATGACGCCGCGCCCCACGAGCTGCACATATTGCTTTATTCCGGCGCCATGACTGATGACGATCGACGAGTAGCCGGCGCCGTCTTTGCCTCGCCGTCCGGACTCCGTCGGCATGGCGGCCTTCCAGATCGTTTCGCCCGTCAGCTTGTCGAGGGCGACCATCACGGCATCGTTGCCGCCGGGCGTGCAGATCAAGCGGTTGCCGTCGACCAGCGGCGATTCGCTGAAGCCCCAGCCTGACATCATCTTGCCGCCGAAATCGTTCGCGAAGTTTTTCTTCCAGACGATCGCGCCGTCGGCGGTCTTGGCGCACACGAGGTCGCCCTTGAGCCCGATGGCATACACACGGTCGCCATCGATGGCGGGCGTGCCGTTGGAATGATCGCCGCCGCCGATAGACGTCGACCAGAGCAGGTCGCCCTTGGCCGCGTCGACCGCGGTCAAGCGTTCCTGGCCGCCTTCAGCGCCGAGCGTGTAAATCTTGCCGTCGCTGACGGCCACGCTGGAAAATCCGCGGCCCAGGCCCTTCGCTTTCCAGACCAGCGGCGGGCCTTTCTCCGGCCATGTTTCCAGCAGGCCCGTTTCGGGCGAAATGCCGTCGCGATTCGGCCCTCGCCATTGCGGCCATTCGTTCGGCAATGCCTTGCGAGCCGCATTGAGCGCCGCAGGCAGCAAGAGCAGTGAAGTCAACAACGCGGCGGATGCGAGCATGCGGCTCATGAGTTCTACCGACGGTTAAGGGGAGCAGAACATGGGCAAACAACCGCTCGAACGGCGCAGCCTGGCGACGCGGCGCGAGCGGACTGGCTTCACTCGGCACAGTTGGCTGCAATCATACTGCGTCGTCGAGCCCGCTGCAATTTTTGCAGAGGGCCGGTCACGACTTTCGCTCCAGCTTAGAAAATATCTCGAGCGCATTCATCGCGAGCGCGGCGATGACAGTAACGCCCGTCGCTCAAGCAACCAAAGTCAAAAGGCGTTTGCCGTCGTGCACGAGCGAGCCATCGGAGCCAACCGCCCAATAGGCAATGGCCAACAGCAGGCGTATCCTGGCGAAGAGCGAAAGGCGCGGCCCCATGGCGGGTGTTCACGAGCGAATTGCGTTTACGAAGGGTCGCCGGGCGGACCGAACTGTACGGGCTATTCAGACGCTGAGGGAGTTGGTTGATAGGCCAGTTGGGTGCGGCTTCGGCGCAGTTCCGTTTGAATGCGTGTTTCGTCGGCGCCCATTTCTCGCAGCAGTTGGGCCGCGAGCCCGGCGGCGGCTTCGGCTTCCTCGAAGCAGACCTGGGTGGCGCCGATTTCCTCCAACCAGGCCTTTTCGCCGAGGTAACGCGCCCGCACGAACACCTTGACATTGGGATTCAATTCCCGCGCCACGATGACAATTACGGTCCGCGCGTGCGGATCGGGAATTGTCACCAACAGATAACGCGCCGCGGAGATGCCGGCGGCTTCGAGGATGTCGCGACGGCTGGCGTCTCCGTAGACAGCCGGAGTTCCTGCTTCGGCAAGTCTTGTGACGGTATCGATATTGAGATCGATAATCAGCGCATGCACGCCGAACTCGTTGAGTATCGACGCGGCGGTCTTTCCCACCGGGCCGTATCCGACGATGATAGCCCGGGCCCGCTCGTTCTCCTGCTGATCCTGCGGCAACGAGGGCGCAAGGTTTTTGCGAAGTCTCGACTCTGAGCGCTTGCAGAGGAACTTCCAGAGCCGGGGTTGGCGGCGCAACCAGGTCTCCAGCGGGTTGATCCAGCGGAACAACAGCGGATTGAGCGAAATGGCGACGATCGCGCAGGCCACCAACAGACTGCGGCCTTCGGCCGGCAGCAGGCGGTGCTCCGTGGCCAGGTTGGCCAGAATAAAAGAGAACTCGCCGATCTGCGCGATGCCGACCGCGACGGTCAAAGCCGCGCGAATCGAGTAGCCCAACTGCCAGACGATCGTGAATGCGACCAGGGGATTCGCGAAAAGAATCACGCACAGCAAACTGGCGAACAGCAGTCGGTTGTGCCACATCGTCAGGGGCTCGAAAAGCATGCCCACCGATACGAAGAACAGCACGGCGAATGCATCTCGCATGGGCAGCGCGTCTGCGGCCGCCTGGTGACTGACTTCCGACTGCCCCACGACCATGCCGGCGAGGAACGCCCCCAGCGCCATCGAAACGCCGAATAGCCGGGCAGAAGCCGTCGCGACCGCCAGGGCGATGGCGAGCACCGCCAAAGTGAACAGTTCACGGGTGCGGGTTCTCGCCACCCTTTCCAGGAGGCGCGGAATGAGTTTTCTGCCGCCCCAGAGCACGAGGACGACCAGCACGACGATTTTCAGCATCGCGGCTAAGATCGCAACCGGGAGCGACGCTTCGCCTCCTTTGTCCGGAGCCATCGCCGTGGCCGCTGCCGGCAGCATGACGAGCACAAAGACGGTGAAAATGTCCTGGACGATGAGCCAGCCGACGGCAATATGCCCTTGCTCCGAGTGCAGCAACTCGTTCTCGCCCAACACGCGCGTGAGCACCACCGTGCTCGCCACGGAGACCGAGATTCCCAAGATGAGCGCGGCGATCCAATCCCATCCGGCCCACGCGGCGGCCGCAGTTCCCAGGGCCGTTGCAGCGGCAATCTGCCCGGCGGCGCCGGGCAGCGCGATTCGCCGCATCTGGAGTAGATCGCGGATATTGAAATGCAGCCCCACGCCAAACATCAGCAGAACGATTCCGATTTCGGCGAATTCGGCGGCGCTCGCCTGGTCCGCGACGAATCCGGGAGTTTGCGGGCCCACGACAATCCCCGCCAGGAGATAGCCGACGATCGGGGAGAGCTTGGCCCGCTGCGTTACCAGCCCGCAAACCAGCGCGGCGGCCAGGCAGATGGAAAGCTTGACGAGGATATCAAGGTCGCCAGACATCGCGGTCGAATTCAGTTAAAACAAAGGAGAAGTAAAGAAATCGTTGGGCAGCGGCCTCGCGGCAGCCGGCAAGCCGCGCGGAACGAGTTCATCTCGTTGGAACCAGGCTATTTGCTGCGGCTGCCTGCGTGAAACTGCCAGACCTTTACCTGTAACAGCCGGGAGTCCGCATGCTCATCTCCTCGTTCACGCGGAACGACGCAAAGCGTTTTCCATTTTCGGCCTCCGGCAACGGCCCAAAATTGAGTGATGCGCGGAGCGGCTGCGCATCATACTTGCCAGACGCAAAGCAACACGTGGAGAGGCTGAGAAGAAGGGAATATCGTCGCTAGCGCGGAGCGGATGCTGAAAGGAGCGACGGGGGGCTCCGCGCAGGGGGCGGTCCAGGATACGGGGGGGTGGACTACGGCGCTCCTCGACGTGACAACGCGACGCATCATACAACCACTGCAGAGAGCCACCTTGGCGGCGGCGGCGCGCTGGACGATTTCGGAATCGGCGCTACCTGACCAACCGACGTCGCCCGCCGCCGTGTGGACCAGCGCCAAAAACACGAGAGCATGGATGATGAGGGAGTGACGCGGCCGCATGTCGGCCATTCTTTCCGACGAGACAGGTCAATGCAACCCCAGCGGCGGCCACGGCGCGCGGAAAACGGCCCGAAACGCCGCCGTTGGCCCATCCGAAGATGCCCGCTTCGTTCACTGCGGCTCCGTGATGCCCGCCCGCACGCTCCACATAGCGGAACCATAAGCCCAGTACATCGCCGCCGCAGACCCGGCCGTCAGAAGTGCGACCGGCAGAAGCACCAGCGCAGCAATCGGGGCGGCGACGTAGAAGCCGAAACCGCAGGTCACGACGCTCACGGTCAAGACGATTCCTGCTGCGATGAAAGTGGCGAAGCCCAGGCCCCAAGTGGCGAACAGACCGTAGCTCAATCGCCAACTCAGTTGGTCGACAAGTCGGGTTGCGTCCGGACGCTGCAAGGCCTCGCTCGCGGCTCGCAAGAAGTTAACGAAGAGCACGGCAGAGGCGAGTTGGAGGCTGCCGGCTACGAGCACGCCGACGCCCAACTCGAACCGTGTGCCCGCGTACCCGAACGCGGCAATTGCCCCAAACGCGAAGGCTTCAAACACGACGGAAAGAGCGATGCTCAGTCGCCTCGGGAGCGGTGCGGCAAGGCACAGGCAGCGACCGAGGAAGTCGGGCGCTGCGGCGAACGCAACGCCCAACAGCAACCAGCGAAGGTTCAAGTCGCCGTACCACAGCAGCGGGGCCAGCAGGGGCAAGCCGGCGAACAGAACCAGCGCCGCAAGCTTGAACTCCAGCCCGCGCCGGACGACGTTCCAAGATGGTTGATCCGCCGCCATTGCGAGGCCTCGGGCCGCTCGATTTATTTCTTTTTGAAGGGATTCACGTTGACAATACTTGGGCGCCGCGCGGTCGTCAATCTTGAGGCGAGGCGCGGAGCGCCCTCCCAAAGCGATTGTCTTCTGCACCTGGCCGCTCAGTACTTTGGCGGGAAGCGAAAGCGAAACTTTTCCTTGACGGGCGCCTTGTAGCAATCGAGATCGACGAATGATGCGGCCAGCGCCTTGACCTGCGACAAGGTTTTGACCGGCGTGCGTTTGAAATTCCCGGGCACGATCAGCAAACCCGCAAACCGCGCCGCAGCACGACCGACGACCATCATTTGCGGATCGGCGTCCTGATCCGTAAAACCGCGAAAATTGAGCTCCATGCGGAGCAAAACGTCGAATGTGTCGCGCCGCAGGCGTTTGAGTTCCAGGTAGAATCTTCGCGCAGGCTCGTGGTCGGAGGCGTACAGCGTAGCGTCGAGCAGCGAGAGCATTGAATCGCCGGCGACCACGCGGCCGTCCAACTCTTTCCAGTCTCTCATTACCCAGGGGATATTGCTCAATGCGGCGCTGGGGCGGAAGTGGAATCCGGCGTGCCTGAACGGTTTGAAGTCCAGGCGGACGTGCCAATTCAATTGCCGGCGGCAGCCCTGCAAGGCGTATTCGTCGATCGTGACGTAGATCTCGCCCCGAGTTGCCTGTAAGCGGTTCGTCGGAAAGGCGCCTTCTGAGGCCGCGGACGTCTGCGGCGGCGATGACCAGAACGTCGTCGGACGAGGCTTGGGCGGCGCCGACGTGAAGGTGCGCTGGGCGAACTCGTCGATCTTCGTTCGGGACGTCCCCGCCAGGATGGCATAGAACGAAAACTCTCTCGGCTCGCCGGACTCTTGATAGAGCAGATCAGGCCCCTCATAGAACTTCCAATTCGTTCCATCCTTCATGCCGTTGACCGGGACGAGCGTGAGTTCGCGCCGCAACGCTACGTTGCGCGGAGCATCGGGGCCGCCCGACTCGAGCGGCAGCCGATGGTGCTTGTTGCGAACTACATCGCTGGCCGTCATCAGGACTTCGCGGATCAGCATTTCGCTGAAGGGGACGCAAGCGGCGCCTTTGACGACCTTGAACGGCGGTTTGGAGTAGGGGCCCAAGACCTTGTACTCGCGAATCGGCGGATCGGCGACGGCCAGTTCTTCGACGGCGATACTGTGCATCGGCGAAAGGCTTCCGGCCTGCATGACGACCAGGGCGCCGGTCCGCTCGTGAAAGGCCAGCTTTTCGATCGGCGTCCAGCGAGTCGGCTCGCGCGCGTGACGGGCGAACCAATCGAACAGGCCGCTCTCGTAGAAGCGGCGCAGCATTTTGGGCAGCGTTGTTCCGAGTCGCCTGCCCGCTTCGCGGACGCGCTCCGGCATGTCCGCTCGAGGAACGACTCGATCACCGCTCCAACGCTCGGCGAACGCGACGACCGCTTGCAGTCTTTTCTCCGAAGATTTTGGGATGCGCGAAAAGATCGGTCCATTCGCTGACTTGGACATGGTCGGCCCTCGAAGGATGTGAACCAGGATGGCAGGCCAGCCTTGCCGTCTTGCCTGGCCGTAGCGTGCGCAACGCTTCCGAGCGGCTTAATAATATTAGATGCGAAGGCGGGCCATCGCAAATCGCACCGCCCGGCGCGTCTCGCGACGAGTGCTGCTGCGCGGCGCGCAAGCTGCTCGTTGTCGATCAACCTCGAGGCCTGGGCCGGCGGCTTGCATGCCGCCCCTTGCCGGGCGTGGTTTCATTATGCAGAACGGGAAGAGCAGGGAACGCGGAGTGCGGAAGGAACGAGAGCGAAGGGGCAAGACGCTCGTCCCAAGTTCCGCACTCCGAGTCCCAAGTTGGCGAAGAGAATGGCCAACGAAGCAGTGAAAAGTTCGACGGCGTCGCATTCAGCAAGACGCATCCGGCAGGCCGAACTTGCGCCGACCACTAACTCATCTTATTGCCGGCTTCCGGACGGAACGCCTGGCGCGATTCGACGCGAACGTCCGCTCGGCCTTCAGGGTCGCGTTCGCCCAGCGTCTTGCGCGAACTGCGGTCGCTCATTGCGGCGAACATGTTCAAGCGGGCCATGGCATCCGGCGGAATCGACAAAGACATAACAAAGTTCCTCAGTAAGACGGTTTAACGAATGGTAACAGGCAAGCATGAACAAGCCAGCACGGCGAGCGGCCCCATGCAGAACAGCCCTGCGGCGCCGCTCGCGATGTAGCAAGAAGCATGCCATTCGGCGGATGCTGAAAAAACGCCGGTCGCGCCCCGGCAACGCGAGCCGAGGGTGCGCTGAAAGCGCGCAGCGTGCGCCCAGTTGACGCGCTTTTGGCTCTTGAGTGACACAAAACGGGGGCCCAGCTCGCACACGGCCCGCGGTTAAAATGCCTTGGCGCTTCGGGCACGCGGGTTGCTGTTCCTGCGGGCATGCTTAACGGCATTCACGTCTTGAGCCTTACAGACGCGTTGGGAGCTGAACCGATTTGGTCGGAACCGTCGCCCATGCCGCCACGGCCGAGCTTGGATCCTATGTTTGCAAAGGGCGGCAAACGCGAGGAGAGCAAAAATGGAAACCAGTTTGAAGGCGCACGCCGGGCGTGAGTCCAGGGCATACCCCTACGGAGATCGGCCGTCGGACGAACCGCTGCCCACCCGTGAGATGGTGGAGAGACGTGCTTACGAGATCTGGCAACGCCACGGCTGCCCCAGTGATACGGCATTTCATGATTGGCTGGCCGCCGAAGCCGAACTGCGGTCGCGCCGGTAAATGCAATTGCAACGCGGGCGTCGGGGCAATGCGCCAAGGACGCGGCCATGGCCCCCCGCCAGAAGCCATGAAATTGCGGAGTGGTCTGCGCTGCAGACGGCGGTTTTGAAACGCCGTTATTGCTTGTCGGCCGTCTGGCTGGCGGCGGGCTTCGCGGCGGTCGCCGGCTTTTCGGGGCCGTAAAGCCGGTCCCGGTAGAGGATCAGTCCGTGAACGGCGTGGTACAAGCCGCCGCATTCCAGATCCTGGTCGATCGTGGCGTCGAGCATGTCGCACAAGAACAGCGCCGCCTTGGTCATCCACGGTTTCTTCAATTCGTCTTGCGGCAGGGCCATGGCCAGAAACTCAAATGTGTGGCCGGTGCTGTTGATCCGCAGGGCGATGTCGGGCGAATTGCCAGGACGCGAGAAAAAGTTCGTGGAAAATCCGCCGTCGGCCTGCTGGTAGTCGTGCGCCTTTTTCATTGCGTCGAGCACCTTGTCATAGCCGGCCTGCCACGCGGCGGGGCCCTTGCCGTCGTCTAGTTGCTGTTTGACCGTTTTGCCCCCGTCTTGGATGTAGCTGTTCAGCGCGCAGGTGATGCCGAACAAGCGGTGCGAGCCGCCGCAGGCGCTGGCATTCAGATCCTGAGCCGCTTCCATGCCGACCAGGCGTTCAATACTCCACTCGGTACCGTCGCGGGCCGTCCACCTGGCATCGAGCGGCACGTACTTGCTGAAGGCCATCAGCGTCCAGGTGCCTTCCATCCCTTCGTGTACGTCCCATTGCGCCTGCGTCACCAGGTCCGAGACTTTGAACGTTTCATCTTTGACTTGGATCTTATCGTCAGCGCCGATGCCGGATTGCGAGAGATAGCCGAGCCACTGGTCGTCGTGTCCTTCGCCGCTCTTGCTGCCCGGCTCTTCGACATCTTTCAGTCCTTTCTCCCCGGGCACCAGCACCCAACCTTTCAATTGGCCGCCGCTGAACAGCCAGCTCAAGGCGGGAGTCGGTTCGCCGTCGACCGTGATTTTCAAGTCGGGGCCGAAGCAGAGCAGGCCATGCACGATTTGCCAGGCGTTGTTTACCTTCGGGTCCATCTGCCGGCTGCGCGCACCGGCGATGGCGTCGTCGAGTCGCTGGCGCAGTTCGTCGTCGGCTGCCGCCTTGGCGTCCTTGGCCGCGACGCCTGCCGCCGGCGCAGCGGGCGGCGATGCAATTTGCTTGTCGCCCTGTTTAGCTGAGTCGGAACAGCCGACGGCGGTCAGCGACAAGGCCAGGCCAAACGCCAGACAAGATCGGAAACAGGCCGCCGAAACTGGATACGCGCCGAATTGCACCATGGCAAAAATCGTCCTGGGAAGAAGGCAGGGGAACGTCTGGCCCGTCCGCATGCGACCACCCGTCGCAAGCGGGGCCAACCGTCGAAGGCTGGGATTGTTCCGAACGCAAGCAAGAGTCGGGTCGTAACGACTCGACCGTGAGCCTGCTTGCCGCTCGCGCGTGAATTACCGAAGCCAACATACCACGCGAAAGGCGTCCGATCCAGGCGTCCAGTGAAATTGCGAAGACAGGGTAATCTGCGGCCGGGTTTCCGCCGATGACGCATAGTAGGCCTTTCCACGGGGCGAGTTTGCGGACGGAAAGCCTGTCGGCACGCTGAACGCAGAACGACCTTCGCAACCATCCTTGGAGCGGACTGCTTGATGAACGACCGCCGCCGATTGTTGACCCTCTCCGTGCTGGTGCTGTCGGCCGTTTCCCTGGCGACGATGGCGGTGACTGCTTGGCAACTGCTGCCCGCCGGCAGCGCGGCCTGGCATACGCCCTCGTTTCGATTCGCGCTGGGCAGCACGGCGGTGCTGATTTTTGCGGGCGCCACACTGCTGTTGCGCGTGGCCCAGCCGCTGCTGCGGCGGCTGGAGGAAAGCGAAGCCCAAACCCGCGCAATCATCGAAACCGCGGTGGACGGGATCATTACCATTGACCAGCGTGGCACGGTGCTCTCCTGCAATCCGGCCTCCGAGCGGCTGTTCGGCTGCCAGGCGGCGGAGCTGATCGGCAAGTCGATTGATTCGGTCATCAAGCCGTCGCCTTTGGCGCTGCTGGATGCGGACCAACAGCAGGCGGTGGGGCGCCGCGGCGACGGAAGCGAGTTGCCGCTGGAGTTGTCCGTCGGCGGCCACCTGCACCTGGAAACGCCTCGCTACACCGCGGTCATGCGCGATATTTCAGACCGCAAGCGAGACGAAGCGCAAAGACGCGCCTACCTGGAGCAGTTGGTGGTCGCCAAGGCCGGCGTCGAAGCCAAGGCGGCGGAACTGGCGCGCGCCAACCAGGAGTTGGACGACTTCACCTATGTGGTCTCGCATGACCTGAAGGAGCCGCTGCGCGGCATCAGCGCGTATTGCGGCATCTTGCTGGAAGAATACGAGGACAAGCTCGACGACAACGGCCGCCGCATGATGAGCACGCTGGTCGTGCTTTGCCAGCGGCTCGATCAGTTGATCGACGGCCTGCTGACCTACTCTCGTTTGGGCAGGGCGCCCGAATTGGTCAACGTCAATCTCGACGAAGTGCTGGACCGCGTGTTGGAAACGCTCGGTCCCGCCATTGACGGCCGGGGCGGGGCCGTGCGGCGGCTGGGCGCCTTGCCGACAGTCCGCGCCGAGGTCGCCACGATCGGCCTGGTGCTGCAGAACTTGATTTCCAATGGCTTGAAGTTCAACGACAACACGCCGCCGGAAGTCGAGATCGGCTGCCTGGAGGGCGATCCGCTGACGATCTACGTGCGCGACAACGGCATCGGCATCGAGCCTCGGCATCACGAAGCCGTGTTTTCCATGTTCCGCCGGCTGCACGGCCGGCAGAAGTATGAAGGTACCGGGGCCGGATTGACGATTGTCCGTAAGATCATCGAAGCGCACGGCGGCCGGGTCTGGCTTGAATCCGAACCCGGCTGCGGGTCGACGTTCATGTTTACGTTGTCTCCCGGACGCCCGGCCGAAAACCTGGCTGCGGCTGATTCGCACGCCGCGGCGCCGGTTCAGAGTCGATTCCTGGCCGCCGCCGTGGCAATACCCACTTGATGCGATTGACCATGCAAACCCAAGCTTCACCCGCCCCAAGCGCCCGGCACACCGCCGAATTGCGAGTCTTGCTGATTGACGACAACCTTGCCGACCGCGTCCACCTTTCCTGGCTGCTGCGTCGAGGACTAGGCAAGCAGACTGAGATTCTCGAAGCGGAAGACGGCGCCAGCGCCTTGGAGCTGCTCCGCCGCGAACGCGTCGACTTGATCCTGGTCGATTACCTGCTGCCTGACATGAACGGCCTGGACGTGCTCGATCGGCTCCGCGAATTGCCTGGCGAGACGGCGACAATTTTCCTGACCGGCCAAGGTAATGAAAAGATCGCCGCCGAGGCCATCAAGCGCGGGGCCCTGGATTACTGCGTTAAACGCGACCTGGCCTGGGAAAAACTCCAGCGAGCCGTTTCGCAGTCGCTCTCGGCTGCGCGGATGAGGAAGCATGACGCCCGGATGGTGGAGCAGCTCCGCAGCACGCACTTGGAACTGGATCATTTCGTCCGTGCGCTGTCGCACGACATGAGCGCCAACTTCATGCTGCTGGATGACTCGTTCCGTCAACTGCGCCGCTCGTATGACCCGCCGCCGGCGACTGGAGAATTTACGGACTTCTCCCACGTCGAGGCCTGTTTGCGCGAATCGAAGCGGTTTGTCGACGACCTGGTGACGCTGGCCCGGACCGGCAAAATCCAGATGGAGCCCCAGCGCGTGGAGTTGGGGGAGCTGATCGAGGAGGTGCTGTTCGAACAGGCCGGGTTGCTGGATGAACGGGGCGTGCGAGTCCTGCTGGCATTGCCGATGCCCGCCGTGTATTGCAACCCGGGCCGCGTGAAGCAGGTATTCGTCAATCTGATTCGCAACGCCGTGCGGCACGGGTGCGACGACGAGCGACCGGAGATCGACATTGCGGTTATCGAACCGCCGGCGGCGGAACACCGGAGCCGGGTCTGGTTCCGGATCCACGACAACGGTCCCGGCATACCGGAGAAGTCGCACGACGAGATCTTTCTGCCGGGCAAACGCTTGCCGGCGGCGCACCAGCAGGGGACGGGCATGGGCCTGGCCATCGTGCGTAAAATCATTGAACACTACGGCGGCTCGATCTTCGTCGATGCGACGTGCCAGCACGGGGCCGCCTTCATCTTCTCGCTGCCGGCGGCGTAGTCAGAACGCCGCGATCAGCTTTTGCAAGCCGTTGGGTGGCATGCCTTCGTCGGCGCCTCGCCGACGTAGGCATGTTATCGCGTGACGACGAACAGGCTTACTCGCTCGGCAAGCCTCGCGAGAAAGCATGCCACCCTATAGTTGCTCGCAACCCGATTCCCCGAAAATCACGGTTAGAACGCCGCGATCAGCTTCTCCAAGCGGCGGCGATAGCTGAAGTGCTCGACTTCCAGCAAGTGCCGCGTGGAGTTCAAGTAGCGGATGCCGCGGCCGAGGGCGCCGTCTGGGCGGGACTTCCAACGGCGAAAACGCTCCGCGGCCGCCGGCTTGCGGTCCAAAGCATCGACGAACTGGGCGATCAGCTGCGCCTGGCGGTCGACCAGGCCGAACTGTCCGCTGTCTGGTTGGATCAAACCGACGACCGAGAGGTTGTCGTACTGCGGGTGGAAGACGTTCATATACAGGTTTGGCCGCTCATGCTCCCAGTTCAAATGAGTTCGATCGATGAACGGGAAGCTGATCTTGAAGCCGGTGGCATACACGATCACGTCGATGGCTTCCGTCGAACCGTCGACGAACCGCACCCGGTCTCCACAAAGTTCCGCCACGTCGGGCTTGGGGCGGATGGCGCCATGGCGGGCGTAGTACAGCATTTGCGAGTTGACGATCGGATGCGATTCGAACAACCGATGGTCGGGCTTCGGCAGGCCGTACTGCTCGGGGGAGCCGAGAATCCAGCGGATGGCGACGCCGGCCGCCGCGCGGCGCAGAGCCAACGGCAGTCGCCAGCGCAACAGCCGCTCTCCGACCTGGTCGGCCGGCTTGCCGCGAATGTATTTGGGCAGGTAGTGGTAGCCTCGCCGCACGCTATGAAACGTGCAAGCGGCGTTCTGCGCCGCTTCCACCGCGATATCGCAGCCTGAGTTGCCGGCGCCGACGACCAGCACGCGGCGGCCGCGCAGTACGTCCGGCGTCTTG
>DASZUP010000830.1:0-11633 GCA_035547635.1 Pirellulales bacterium | reverse complement strand
CGGGAAAATTCTCGAAGAACTCGGCGGCCTGGTCCACGCTCAAATCGAGCACTTCCGCGATCGACTTCCCCTTGTAGTGAATCTCGAGCGTCGCCCGGTTGAATCTCGCGCCCTGGCACTCGGGGCAGGCGACGTATAAGTCGGGCAGGAAGTTCATTTCGATCTTCCGCACGCCTTGTCCCTGGCACGTTTCGCAGCGGCCGCCCTTGACGTTGAAACTGAAGCGGCCCGACTTGTAACCGCGCAAGCGGGCTTCGCGCGTGGTGGCGTAAACCTGGCGGATTTCGTCGAACAGTCCGGTGTAGGTCGCCGGGTTGCTGCGCGGCGTGCGGCCGATTGGAGACTGATCGATCTCCACCAGCTTGTCGACCTGGCTGACGCCGCGCAGACTGGAGTGCGGAGCGGGTTTGGGGCCCGTTCCGCCCAACCGCCGAGCCACCGCGCGGGCCAGCGTTTCCTGCACCAACGAACTCTTGCCGGACCCGCTTACTCCGGTCACGCACACTAACGCACCCAGCGGAAACGAGACGCTGATGTCCTTGAGGTTGTTGGCCGAGGCGCCCTCGATCGTGATCGCCTTGCGCTGGCTGACGTGACGTCGTTTGGCCGGGACGGGTATTTCCAACCGCCTGGCAAGGTACTGACCGGTGATGGAATGCGCCGCCTGCTCGAGTTCCGTCGGCGCCCCTTGAGCGACGATCGTGCCGCCGTGCTGGCCTGCGCCCGGGCCAACGTCGATGAGTTGATCGGCTTCGTGCATGATCGCTTCGTCGTGCTCGACGACCAGCACCGTGTTGCCTTGGTGCTGCAAGTTGCGCAGCGCCTGGATCAAGCGGCCATTGTCTCGCGGATGCAAGCCGATGGAAGGTTCATCGAGGATGTAACAGACGCCTACCAGGCCCGAACCGATGCCCGTAGCCAGACGGATGCGCTGCAGCTCGCCCCCGCTGAGCGTGTCGGCCGGTCGGTCGAGCGATAAGTATTCGAGTCCGACCTGCACCAGGAAGTCGAGCCGGTTTGCAATTTCAGCGATGATCGGCGCCGCCACCGGCGCGTGTTGTTCAGGGAATTCGAGCGACGCGAAGAATTGCCGCGCGACGTCAACCGGCAGGGCGGTGATTTCATGAATCGCCTTTTCGCCCACTCGCACGCTACGCGCTTCCGGCCGCAACCGCGCCCCCCGGCACTCCGGGCAAACCAGCTCGCCGCGGAACGCCTCCAGCTTTTGTCTCGCTGAATCGGTCTTGGCCGACTGATACTCTTGTTCCAACAGGGCCAGCACGCCGGGAAAGTCGCGGCCGTCGCCTTGAAACAGCGCGGCAAGCTCCTTGGGCTTGAGTTTCTCCAACGGCGTCGACCAGCGGTCGTTCTCGGCAACGGCCGCCAACTGGCGGCGATGTCGCTGCTCGCCCGCCGCAGACGCACCTCGCCACGGGGCGATCGCACCTTCGGCCAGAGAGAGCCGCAAGTCCGGCGCGACGAGGTCCAGATCGAATGCCGTGCGGCAGCCCAGTCCTTCGCACTCCGGGCAGGCGCCGTAAGGACTGTTAAAGCTGAACGTACGGGGCTCCAGCTCTTCATAGCTGATCTTGCACTGCGGGCAGGCGTACTCCGTGCTGAATAACGATTCTTGCCAGTCGCGATCCGAATCGCCGCCGGGCGCCAGGTAAGTCACGGCGACCAGGCCTTCGCCGTGCCGCAGCGCTAACTGGATCGACTCGGCCAATCGCGGACGCACGCTGTCTCGCAGAATTAAACGATCCACGACCGCTTCGATCGTATGATTCTTGCGAGGCGCCAACTTGGGTGCGGCCTCTAAGTCATAGACCTCGCCATCGATACGCGCCCGGACGAAGCCCGCCTTCCGGATCGCTTCCAGTACCTCGGCGTGCTGTCCCTTGCGGCCGCGCACCATCGGCGCCATCAGGATCGCCTTCGTGCCTTCGGCCAAGGCGAGCAAACCGTCTACGATCTGCTCCGGAGTCTGCTGTCGAATGGGCGCGCCGCATTGATAGCAGGAAACCTCGCCGGTGCGGGCCATCAGCAATCGCAAGTGGTCATAGATTTCCGTGACCGTGGCGACGGTGCTGCGAGGATTGCGGCTCCCGGCTCGCTGATCGATGGAGACGGTCGGTTGCAGCCCCTCGATCAGGTCGACGTCGGGCCGTTCCATCTGGTGCAAGAACTGGCGCGCATAGACGGACAGGCTTTCGATGTACTGGCGTTGGCCTTCGGCAAACAAGGTGTCGAAGGCCAGGGAACTCTTGCCGGATCCGCTCGGTCCGGTGATGACCACCAATTGGTCGCGAGGAATGTCGAGACTGACGTTTTTCAGATTGTGGACGCGAGCCCCGCGCACGCGGATGACGTCTTCGCTGGCCGCGTGGCCGTTCGTGGGCTTCAGGTCGATCTCGCTCATGGACTGCCAAGGCTGCGGATAATCGCAGAGAACCAAACTTCTCAGGCTACCAGAGGCAGCCGCGGCCAACAAGCGATCAGGTAAAATGGCAAGAATAGGACGTGTGGGTCGATGCAAATACTGCCGTTGACGGTATCGAGCGGGCCCCTATAATCCGCCCCCACGTCCGCCTTAGCCGGGTTGATTGGTCAGCCCGCGCATTTCGGAGCGCAAGCGATGAAAGAAGAAAGACTTATATCGCTTGAGCGGCGGAAGCGCGGCGTTCCGCAGACAATGTTGACGCTGAAGGATCAAGCGTGCCGGACGAGCGACGTCTCGTGAGATGAGATGTCGGGCGTTTGGGTTGGGCGGAGTTTTCGGCTTAAGTAAAGTATTCGTGCTCCACTTCCGATAGTTAGCATTCAGAACGGATCGACCGGCGCAGCTTCGCTAGAGGTTCGCCGGGATCGAAGCATATCTCAAGTCTCCCAGTCTTCATGGAAGAGGACGGAATGAGGTCGCGGCAAGGATGTCGCGCCGCTGTTCGCTTCCCTGACAGGCATATCTCGAAGGGCGCGTAAGCGATGCGAGCTTCAACAGCGCAATGGGCGTTGGTCACGCTTTCCATGCTGGGTCTGTCAGGTTGCCAAACCGGCAAGCCCAGTTGGTGGCCCGGCCGCAATAAGGTGCAGTACTCCAGTGCATCGTCGACGCCCCCCGAGGGCGCCTCGCAGTACAACATGCCGTCGGCGCAAGCTACGCCTTACGGCGCCCAGGGCGATCACTCGCACGGCGGATACGACCCGTCGAATCCTGGCGGATATCCCGCGGACGGCTATGGAGCGAATGGGTACGCCGTCGCCGCCGACGCCGCCGGTCAGAATGCATATTCCAACGCCGCGGCAGGCGGCATGAACGCGGGGGCGCCTCAGACCGGACCGTACGACGTCGGCTCTTCCTATCAGCAAGCCACCGGCGCGGCCCCGTACGGCAATGCCGCAGCAGGCGGCGCTGGATATGGCGCCAACGCCTACCAGGCTGATGCCGGAGCCGCAGCCGGAGCCGGGTACAATGCCTATTCGAGCGGCACGAGCGGGTATCCGGGCGGCGCGGCAGACGCCTACGGAGCAGCAGGCCAGACCGCAACGCCCTACGCCGCCGGTCAACAGTATGGCGACTATTCAGGGCAGCCGGCCGGCGGCTATGGAACTCCCTATCAGGGCGGCGCGGGCGCCGATCCTGCCATGCAAAACAATCCCTACGGCGCTCCTGCCGCCCAAATGGCTGATAGCCGAGCGGGCGCCGCAGGCGGCCAGTATGATGGCGCCGCCAACTACAACGCGGGAGGCTACCAGGGCACGCCGGAAACGACTCCCTACGGACAAGGCGCCGCCGGGCAGCCGCCCCTTGGCAACACGGGCTATCAGCCGGGTCAAACGGGCTACAACCCGGGCGCCACGGGTTACAACCCGGCCGGCGTTCCGCCCTATCAATCGCCCGCCGGCGCCTACAATCCTGACCCCGCGGCCGGTCAGGCGGAACCGCACTATCGTCCGGGCGGAACGAGCGACTACGCTCCCGGACCTGGAGCCGGCGCCGGAGCAGCCGGTGCTGGAGCAGCCGGAGGAGCCAACGGGTACGGTGCAGCCGGAGCCGGCGGGTACGGCGCAACGGGCGCCGGATATGGCAGCCCGACGGATGGAGCGGCGGCGGGAGCAGCCGGCAGCCGCTATCCCGATTACAACTCGTCGGGCCAGTACTCTCCTGCGAACGTCGGAGATCGCTATGCCACGCCGTCGAGTCCCAACGCATCGGGCGCGAATCCTTACTGAGATAAGCGGGCCGTCTCGTCAGTGCGAAGTTCTCTGACGAGCGAGCATCTAAACCCGGTTAAGTCGGACGTTCATCCTCTCCGATTCGTTGCGCCACCCATTGTGGCGAAACAAATCGCCAGAGCAGACTCTTAAGCGTTTGGTGCAATGCCGGCCTGATCTCGGCGGATATTACCGCCATTGCCTGAGGTTGTTGCGGATCGTTCTCTGGTCCGTGGACCTGTCGCAATCCGCTCCAAGACAGCCAGACGTTCCATTCCTGCTGTCCCGCTGAGGCGTTGAATCGTTCCGCCACGCGAAGCGCCCACAGGGCGCCGAAGGCATCACGAAAATCGAGCCAGAGCTGATTCTCGGGCGTTTCGGTCGCGCCGCGTTCTCGCGCCGCAGAAATGCTGGCGGCAAACAGCGCCGCCACCAGGCATGCCAACCCCGCCAGCCAACGCTGGGAGCTGCTCGGCCAGTCGGCGCCGGGCAAATACTCCGCCAGCAGCAGCGCTTGCCCGCAGAAGTAAAGCGCCGCTGCCGGCGCCTGCCGCGTAGGCAAGTAGTTGAACAACCCTGCCAGCGCAATCAGCGCGATCAGCCAGCGCCACGCCGTGTGCAATTCGGGCGAAGCGCCCCTGCCGAAGGCGATCGCTTTCAGAATTGGCAACGCCAGCAATGCCAACAGCGACAACACAATCCATTGCCAGGCTCGATCCTGAGGGCGCTTGGCGCCCAGCAACGCGACGATCGGGGCCAAGGTGGTGATGGCCGCCCCATAACGAAGATGCGCTTCGGCCTGCGGTGACGTACTGGCCGTCCAGCCGCTGCCTGCTAGCAATTCGGCGCAAACGACGGCCGCCAGCGCCGCACAGCACCAGCCCCAGGGGGCCAGCAGCGTTGTGCCTTGCAACCGCGGCCGACTGCGCATGAGCAGCAAACCGCCGCCCGCTCCGCAGAGCAGGGCGATCGTCATGCGGCCATATTCGGCGCCGCCTGTTGCTGCGATCGCTGCAATCACTACTTCTGGCACGTGCTGTCTGTTCCGCCTGGGCTTGGGTTGCAAAAAGTCAACATTGCTGATTGCCGCGATTCGCTTCTGTAACTCGTTGAGTCATTGAAAGATGCAAGCTCGAGCTTCTCGCGGAGCTGCCTGGAAGACTCCGCCGATTAGCGAAAATGCAACGACTGGGTTTGCTTTGATGTTAATCGTGAGCAATGTTTCCTCAGATCAACGTCGGTCACGCCGCCGCGGTGACCAACCCGCGAGTCATGTGGATCAAGTTTCCACCATCCCAGGGTCAGCCACCGACGTTGTTTCCTCAGGAAACACTGAGTTTGGAACAAACTCGAAAGGAACTCAACAATGAAGCGGTTCGGTTTGACGGGAATTGCGGCGGCTGTTGTGGCATTGGCGCTGGGCGAGATGGCTTCCGAAGTTCAGGCGGCGGAGATGCTGCAGGCCGGTTTCGCCTATGGCGGCTGGGGCGGCCCGATGGGCCCGGGTTACGGCGGTTGGGGCGGCGTCGGTCCGGCGCTGCCGTATAGCGGCTATGCCGGTTACATGAACCCCGGCGGATACATGGGCGGCGGCGGCTGGGGCTACGCCGGTTCCTGCTGCAACAATATCTGGGCCGGCTATTGCAACGAGAACAAAGGCTGCGGCCTGTGCCGCGTCAAGCGACGCTGCCGTCCGTTGGGTTGCGGCGCAGGGCCTTGCTGCCAGCCGAGTTGCGGGCAGCCTGCTTGCGGCGAGCCGATGTGCGGACAGCCCGCCTGCGGCGAACCGGCCTGCTGCCCGGCCGAACAAGGCTGCGGTTCGCTGGCCCCGAGCCATCACCGGCACATGTGCCGCTTCCGCCGCCGATGCCGCGCGATGCTCGGCTGCGGGCCGGCCATGGGCTGCGGCGACTGCTGCGGCGCCGGCATGGACGCTTATGGATACGAAGAGAATCTGGATGCCGGCGAGTATGACGAAGGCGCCGACGCTGCCCCTGCCCAGCAGGACGATGCTCCCGCTCCCGCCCCTGCTCCTGAGCTGCTCGAGAGTCCGGAGCCGGAAACAAAGTCCAACAGCTCGACCTGAGCTGTCCGGACCTCATACGAACGGGGACGCTTGAAGTTGCCGCGTCAGACCTTGCTGGGGAGTTAAGGAACGACGCGCAAACCAGAGCAACACGGTCGGCGCCCGAAAGGGAGCCGACCGTGTTTTTTTCATTGGGAAATCTCCGCTCGCAAGCACTTTCTTGCCATCTCCAATGCGACGGAGAGCGTATGCCCCCCGTCGCGTTGCCGGCGAGGGCGCGACGGCATGGTCCGCAAGTCGTGCAAGATCCGCTGAAGACCTTCACGCGGCAACGCCGATAGAAACCCTATCAACCAGCCGGGAGGACGGAACGAGACGTCGTTTCGTTTCAGGATAGAGGTCATGGCAGATCGACGGATCGAATTGCCATGACCTTTTTTATGCGCGTTCCCGGCCCCGCATGTCTGCCGTTGCGCCGCCCTTTCGACGCCCCCATTCCGGGCGGAATGCACTCTAGCCGTCGAGCCGTTCGCTTGACGAGAAGGCGCCAGGCTCTCGGCTCGGCGAGCCCCGTTTTTTCCTGCACAGCCGGCGGCTGCAAGGTATCATAGCGGCGCGGCCCGATGAGCCAGCCGGTCCCTGGCTGGCCGCTTATTGAAGCTCAAATCCTTCAGCGCAGGAGCAAGGCAAAATGGATCACTCGGAACTCAACCGACGCGACTTTCAACGGCTCTCGATGGCGGCCCTGGGCGGCATGCTGCTCGGCGCCGGCGCCACGGACGCCGCCGAGGAGAAAGACGAGAAGAACAAGAAGAATCCGCTCCTGACCGAACCGCACGTCTGCCGCGGCCTGAATACCTGCAAAGGCAAAGGCGCGGACAAGAAAAACGCCTGCGCCGGCCAAGGGGCCTGCGCCACGGTCAAGCACCATACGTGCGGCGGTCAGAACGCCTGCCGAGGTCAAGGCGGTTGCGGCGCCCATCCGGGCGAGAACGAGTGCAAAGGCATGGGGTCCTGCTCGGTCCCGCTGCACGCCGGCAAGACCTGGGAGCGGACTCGCAAACGCTTCGAAGAGCTGATGAAGAAGGAAGACAAGAAGGTCGGCCCCGCTCCGAAGGCCAAGAAGAAGGACTAAGCACGGCAGGATGGAGCCGCCGATGACCGCCGCTCGGCTCGGACACGAAAACCTGGGGCTGGGGGTCGGGTTGCGCACCGTTCATTTCGGGCACATCCTTGACCGCCAGCCAGAGGTCGACTGGTTCGAGATCATCTCCGAGAACTTCATGGACTCGCGCGGGCGGCCGCGCTACGTGCTGGAGCAGATCGCCGAGCGATATCCGGTCGTCATGCACGGCGTGTCGCTCTCCATCGGCAGCGGCGATCCTTTGAACTTCGACTACCTCGCCCGGTTGAAGCGGCTGGCCGACGCGATCAAGCCTCGCTGGATTTCCGACCATCTGTGTTGGACCGGCGTGCTCGGCTTGAACTCTCATGATTTGCTTCCGGTGCCGCTCAATGAAGAGACGCTGGCGCACGTCGTCAACCGGATCCGCGATGTTCAGGATTTCCTGGAGCGGCCGCTCGTGCTGGAGAACCCGAGCAGCTATGTCACGTTTGCCAGCTCAACGATGAGCGAGTGGGAATTCTTGAGCCGCATGGCGGAAGCGGCCGACTGCGGGTTGCTGCTCGACGTCAACAACGTTTACGTCTCGAGCGTGAATCACGACTTCGATCCCGTCGAGTACATCGAGCGCGTGCCGCACGAACGCGTCGTGCAGTGTCATCTGGCTGGCCATACCGATTGCCAGACGCATCTTATCGATACGCACGACAGCCATGTGATCGATCCGGTCTGGGAGTTGTATCGCCGCGCGCACGCGTTGACCGGCGGCGTTTCGACGCTGCTGGAATGGGACGCCCAGATTCCGGAATTCCCCGTAGTGCACGCTGAAGTCTTGAAGGCCCGGCAATACATGACGCCGGATGCCGCCGCGCCGCTGCCCGTCCGTCGACCGGTCGCCGCGTTGGACGAGCGACGCAATGCAACCGACGCAACCCCGCATCCATTGCACCTGGTCGGCCGCGAGGTTCAGTAATAATGAGGCGCCATCATGCCGGATGAATCGCAATCGCTGGCGCAGATTCAGCGCTGGATGCAAGCGGTGATCATGCATCCGGACGGCGTGTTGCACGGCGCCGATTCAGCCGAGGCCCGGCAACATCTGGACGTAGCCGGCCAGATCGAACACGTGATCGCCGCTTCGCAACAAATGAACGGCGAGGAGCGGTTGGCGATCTACGGCCGCGCCTACTACGCCCGGTTGCTGGAATGCATGCGCTCGGTGTTCCCATGCGTCGACAAGACCGTCGGCGACGAAGCCTTTGACGATCTGGCGCTGGGTTACTTGCAACAGTATCCGTCGCGCAGCTACACGCTCGACCAGTTGGGCCGTGAGTTCCCGCAGTACCTGGAAGAAACGCGTCCTGACCGCGATGAGCAAGGCCGGCCGACCGAAAGCTGGCCCGATTTTCTGATCGAGTTGGCGCGGTTGGAATGGGCCATCGGCGAGGTGTTCGACGGACCGGGCGTGGAAGCAGCGCCGCTCGTTTCGGCCGAAGACTTGCGTGCGATACCCGCGGAGCGCTGGCCGCATGCCCGGTTGGTTTGCGCTCCATGCCTGCGCTTGCTCTCGCTACGCTTTCCGCTGAACGACTATTACACGGCGCTGCGCGACGAAGAGGAGCCGGAGTTGCCTGCCCCTGCGGAGACCCACCTGGCCCTTTCGCGTCGCGACTGGATCGTCCGCCGTCACGCGCTCACGCGGCCGCAGTATGAGCTGCTAAGCGCGCTGCTGGCGGGCGAACCACTCAGTGCCGCCATCCAGCGCGCCGCCGACGCCTCGGAGGATCTGGAGGAACTGGCGCTTGAGCTGCAACGCTGGTTCCGCGAATGGACCGCGGCCGGCTTCTTTGTGGGCGTAGGAAGCAACGAGTAGGAAAGAGAGTGCGGCGGCACGAGAGCGCGCCCCTTTCCGCCTGCTCCCATCTCCCGACTCTCTACTCCCTCAACCGCCTTCTTCAATGCGCCACGGCGACGGCCGGCTTTTCCATCCGGCTTTCGGCGCGGGACGTGTCGATCGCCAGGTTCATGGTCACGCTCCAGCGACCGTCGTCGCCGGCCTGGACGATCCAGTGCGGCATGACGACCACCGACTGGTGCACCAGCTCGAAACCGCCTTCCGATTGGCTCACCGTTTCCACGGGGAACGTCCAGAGCGAGCCCAGGCACGAGCTGCGCAGCGCCAGTTCGATACCCAGCCATTCGTCGACCAGTCCGATGGCGCCGACGTCGGTCAAATCGAATTGCCGGCCCAGGTGACCCAGGCGCCGCTGGTTGCCGTCGTGGAAGTAGCGGTCGTCGCAGTTGCCGGGCAAGCCAGAGAAATTGAACTCAACGCCAAAATGGAACGGCTGACCCGGCGGCAGGCCTTCCAGCAGGTAGGCAATCTCCAACGCTGAACTGCCCGCCGTCAGCGTCACCCCTTTGGTGATTTTGAGCGGATGCCCGTAGACATTTCCTTGCTTCGAGAGCTGCACCTGGATCCGTTGCGGATTGCGCCGCACGCGGGCTTCATACGTTCCGCTGGCAAAGTCGCCGCGTTCCATCGCCTGGCCGCTGGCGACGGCGTTCAGCGTGGTCTCATTATCGTAGAAGTGATCCACCAGGCTCTTGCGCGGGTGAGCGTCGTACTGCACGCGCTGATCCAGCCCCGGCTGCTTGAACACCACGCGTTCGTGGATGCTGGCCACGTTGCCGTTGGCGCCGGCGTTTCCGGCCAGCACTTTGCGATGATAGGCTTCCGGGCGCCGCGTGAGCGTGGCCAGCAAGTTGTGGCAAATGCTGCGGACGTCGAGCTCGTACAACTGGCCGCCTTGATGCGGAGAAATCATCGTCGCCAGCTTGTCGTTGGCCAGAAAGACTTCCTGCCGCGCATCGAGATTGAAGTCGCTCGCGGTCGCTTCGACCCACGGTTCCAGGCGGTCGGCGGCCCGATCGAGCAGGTTGTCGGCGGCGATCAAATGCTTGTAGACGGCATTGCGCAGGTGAGGCAGGTAGATGCCGCCGAAGGCGCCGTGCCAGTAGCTGCAGTTGCACTGGCCGCGATACAATTCGCTGCGCGCCGCCTCGACCAGCTCGCGGTCGTAATTCGCAGCCAGCGCGCTGTCGAGCTTCTGGCTGACCATCAGCATCCGCGTGTACATCTCGTCGGCCTCAGGGTACTTCACCTTGAAGTTCCGCCAGAAGCCGCCCTTGACGAACTGCGCGAGCGACGGCCAGCGAGGATCGTGCTCGAAGTCGTGGCGCAAACGTTCGTATTCCACCAGTTGATCCGCCGGCAGCGACCATTCGGTCATCTCGCGGTAGCTGCTGTCGGGCAGGTAGATCTTGCCGACCGGAGGCACGTTGTCCACCGCTTCGCCCAGCGTGGTCACCTTGATCCAGCTTTCATTGGCCACCAGCAAATCGAAAAAGCGGCTCAGCCAGCCGTTGACGTAAACGTGCTGGTGCGTCTCCGGCCAGGTGCCGAACTTCTCGCCGTCATCGCCGAACACCACCACCGCGCCCGGACGCCGCGAGGCGATCATCCGCAAGTAGTCGATCGTCTCCTGCGGTTCGGCGAACGGAATGGTGTATCGCAAACGCTCGCTGCCGGGGAACACGGCCAGCAACTGCCCGTCGTCTTCCGTGGCGTAGTAGCCGTCCAACTGCGAAGGAGTCAATCCGGCGTTCTTGAAGTGGTAGTCGTCCAGAATTGTGTACTGAATGCCGGCGGTCGCCAGGTCGCTGGTAAACGACTGTTCCCAGACGCGCTCGGGCACCCACATGCCGCGGACCTTGGCGTCCAGCCGCTGTTCCAGCCAGTGCGTGTACGCGCGGATCTGGCCGATCCGGTCGCGACGCGGGATCATCGCCAGAATAGGTTCGTAGTACGCGCCGCCGATGATCTCTATCTTCCCTGCCGCCACCAACTCCGCCAGCCGGTCGAGATACTCCGGGTGGGCGGACGCCAGCCATTCCATCAACGAGCCGCTGGTGTGCAACGCGATCTTGAGGGTCGGATAACGCTCAAACACGTCCAGGAACGGCCGGTAGCTTTCCTGGTAGGCCTGCTCCATGACTCCGGTGAAGTTGCCGATCGGCTGATGGTTGTGCAACGCCAAGACAAAACGAATCATTTGCGACATGGGGAAGTGCAGCCGGAAGTACGAGGAAGCTTGGATAAAGGGCGGAGCTTGTGCAAACTGGGCGGTATTCTCTTGGGTGCTGCTCTCACTGCTAGCACGACATCTTACAAAATCGGTTCGCCAATGTCGGTATCGTCGTGCGTAGTTT
>DASZUP010000829.1:0-8449 GCA_035547635.1 Pirellulales bacterium | reverse complement strand
GTGCCAGCCTTGCCCGACGTACAGATCGGCCACAGCCTGCCGCCGCGGCTGAAAATTGTGACGCCGACGGCGGGCGAGGTTGAATCCGCGTCGGTCACGCTGGAAACCGAAGCTGAGGACCAGGGGGGCGGCATTTCGGGCCTGATACTTTACCAGAACGGGGCGCGCGTGCTGGCGCCGGGCGAGAAACGCCAGGAGGGAAAAATCCTGCATCGTTCCTTCCGCGTGGCGCTTGTCGAAGGCGAGAATCGGCTGCGCGTCGCCTCGGCGACGGCCGACGGTTCCTGGGAAAGCGAGCCGGCCGAGATCGTGCTCCGCTATGAAAAGCCGTTGGCCAAAAGCCGGCTCTATGTCGTTGCCGTCGGCATCAGCCGGTACGCCGACGCCAATATGAACCTGAGCTTCGCCTCCCAGGACGCCCGGGCCCTGGCCGAATTGTTCCAGCGGCGAGGCGCCGCGCTCTACGAACAGGTTCATCTCGTCACGCTGATCGACGATCAGGCCGCTAAGAGCGGCATCCAGCAGGCCTTGAAGCAAGTCGGCGCCCAAACCCGGCCGCAAGATACGCTGCTGCTGTTCCTGGCCGGGCATGGCGCGATGATCGGCCAGCGATACTACTTCATTCCGCAGGACTTCCGTAAACAAGCCAAACGCCTGGAAGACGACGTTCGTCAACAAGGATTGCCCGCCGACGAGTTATCCGATTACCTGGGCGCCGCGGCCGCGTTGAAGCGGATCCTGATTCTCGACACTTGCGCCTCAGGCGGCGCGCTGGAAGTCGCGATGAAAGCGCGAGCGGGTTTCGAGCTGCGCGGGGCGATCGAGCGCCTGAGCCGCACGCAAGGAATTTTTACCATCGCCGCTTCCGCCGCCAGCGAGCAGGCCCAAGAGGTAAAAGAACTCGGACATGGCGTATTGAGTTACGCGCCATTGGCCGGGCTCGGCGCCGTTCGCGGCGGGCCGCTGGTCGACAAACATGCGCAGCCCAGCGGAGCCGACCAGGTGGTGGACGTAATGGACTGGTTCAGCTTCGCCTCCGGCCAGGTCCCGCGATTGACCGAGAGCTATTTCGGCATCAGCCAGGAGGTGCAGACCAGCACCCAGGGAGCCAGCTTCCCGCTTTTGCCGCTGGCAGACTGAGAGACGACGCAGTGCAGGTTCGGTCTCGCAGACCGCGTGACCTTGAAGACCACAACGACCTTGCGCGGATCGACCGCTTTTCGTCCAATTGCGGTTTCGGCGCGAGAATTGATTTCGCGGGAGCGCTTGGTACACGGCAATTACCAGGCGCGATGCCGGGTCGCTCCGCGCGGACCCGTAGTTTTGGCGCAGCAAGGCGAATTCGCAAAGAGCTTCAGAGTAAAGGGCAATTCGACATGAACTGGCACTCCCCAAGGAATTGCGTAACCACGCTTTTGCTCGCGCTCAGTATGGTTGGCGCCGCTGTGTTATGCGGCTCGGCTAAACTCACAGCCGCCGAAATTGTCCCAGAGGACGCCTGTGTGCTGCAGCTCGATTTACCTGCGGACGCAACGGTGACGGTGGACGGGCGCGCCTACGGGCTCAAACGCACGCTAACGTTCAGGCCGTTGCAGCGCGGGCGCATTTACCCCTGCAACGTCCAAGTACGTTTCCGTGGCGGCCGCCAGGTAGAACGCACTGTTTTGCTTCAAGGCAGTTGGCACATTCGCCTGCCACTGCGAGATGCGGAACCAGATCGGCCAGAGATTGTGGTGCAGGCCGGCGCCGCGACCGGAAACGCCGCGTTCAGTCCTGACGGGCGCTTGCTGGCCATCGCCGCGGGCAACGTCACGCTGTGGGACGTCGCGACCGGACGTTTGCTCCGTACTCTTGGCGACGATACTGTTTTCCGAGGAACCGTGTCATTCAGCCCCGACGGCCAGCAGATCCTCGCGGCAAGACTGCCGCCGTTGTTGGCTTCGGCAAAGGATCCTTATGCCGCATCGCTGTGGGACGCCATTAGCGGCAACCTTTTGCGGTCCTTTTCCCAAGGCGGCGGAAATGTCCAGCAGATCGCATTTGACCAATCGGGAGAACGCGTTGCTCTGGCAAGCTCCGATTGGTATGTCGGCACGGTCGTCGTTTTGAACGTCCGCACTGGCGCCGTGATAAGCGCATTTCATCCAATCGAACGGGCCCAGCAACTCGAAGCGGTCAGCATTACCTCCCTCTCGCTTTCCCCAGATGGATTGCAGACAATCCTCGGAATGAGCTGGCAGGACAAGAAGCGGGACGTTTCCTTCCAAAATGAAGTAGCCGTGTGGGACGTGGCGGGAGGGAGAAAACTGCGGACGCTGGTGCGCGCCGCCGGTTCCCATCTCTCTCCCATAACCGTCTCGGCGGATTGGCGAAACCTGGTAACTCGCGGGCAAAAAGACGAGCTTCTCGTCTGGGATATCCAAACCGGAGAGCAGGTTCGATCTATCGAGGTCGGAACGGGAAAGATCGCATTTGCGCTGGATGGAACTCAAGCGGTGGTCTACGACTCTGCCTATCGCTGGAACGCCCCCGACTTGCTTGCGCAGCCACGGAAAGAGGTTGGTTGGCTTGGCGCTTCCGTGAGGCAATTGCGTACGCCTGAAGCCAAGGAGCGAGGGCTGCCGGAATCGCAGGGCCTGCTGGTCGAAGCCGTGTTTCCCGATGGTCCAGCTGCGAAAGCCGGCCTCAGACAAGGAGACGTGATCCTCAAGGCCGCGGGGCAGGACGCGCAGTATGAGCTGCCGTTTGGAGTCCTGGTAAGGAGCCGCGAACCAGGAGATATGTTTGCGCTTAGCATACTAAGCGGCGCTCAGACGCAGGAGTTACGAGTGGTCCTTCAAGCGGAGCCCTCCGGCGCCGAATTCATTAGCGTACTGACTCGCCTGGCTGAATCCGGCAACGCCCGTGCTCAATCGCTTCTAGGCGCCAATTTCAGGCTCGGCACAAGAGTAGAGCGAGATTATGCCGCAGCGTTGAAGTGGTATCGACTCGCGGCCGAGCAAGGGGAAGCAATGGCGCAAAATGACATCGGCTCCATGCACAAGGCAGGGCAGGGCGTCCCGGCGGACAAGTCAGAGTCGGTCCGCTGGTTTCGCTTGGCGGCCAGCCAGGGAAACGCGTTCGGCCAATACAACTTGGGGGAGGCTTACTCATATGGTTTGGGCGTCACGAAAGATGCGCGTGAGGCAATTCGCTGGTATCGGCTCGCCGCCGAGCAGGGGCATTCCGGCAGCCAATTTGAACTCGGACGAGTCTATGAAGGAGGGACAGGAGTTGAACGGGACTTAACAGAGGCCGCGCATTACTACCGGCTCGCCGCCGAGCAGGGCCATTCATCAGCCCAATACAGCCTGGGACGACTTTACAGCGAAGGCAAAGGAGCGTCCCTTGACCGCAATGAGGCGATTAAGTGGTACTGTCGTGCTGCTGCGGGTTCCGCAGGGTGGGTATCCGCCAAAGACCGTTTGGTCGAGTTAGGGCTCGGCGCCAAGCAGGCGGAGTTGACGTATTGGGACATCGCTCGCGGCACACAACTGCGCCAATTCCACATGCCGCTGCAGCCCGCCTCGGAAATAGGCGGGTGCGCGCTGAGCCCTGATCATAATGTCACGCTACTGCACTTGGGGGGCGAGTCAATCCTCCTCGACTCACTCACCGGAGCCCGCTTGCGAACGCTGACCCAGAAGTCCGGAAGCGTTGAAGAAGCAAGACTCGATGAGGGGCGACTATTCGCATTCATCGCGCGCGACCTCGGCGGCCGCCCCGATCCTTCGACAAGCGGCGGCAAAATGTGGGACGTCGCCAACGGCAAACTGGATGTGGAATATGCGGGAGACGATCCCGTATTGTCTTTGCAGCAGCGGCGAGTGATCACTCGCACGTCCGCCACAACCTCCGCCGTCTGGGACATCTCCAGCGGGCAACGCCTGCTTCGATTTGAACTGCCACAGCAGCCTCGCAGCGTGAGCGCAATCCCTCCAAAGACGATTCTCACTCCTGACGGCCGCCGGGCCCTCACCATAGATCCTGGCCAATGGCCAGTGAACGAGAAAGCCGAGGAGAAGCAAATCGGGGAGATGATTCTTTGGGATCTGGACGACGGGCACATTCTTCGCCGATTCAGCGGACACACGGGAATGATCAAGCGAGCGTGCTTCAGTGCCAATGGCCGCAAGTTGTTGTCCGTCGCAGTTGACAAACAAGCGATCATCTGGGATGTCGATACGGGCCAGATCACTAAGAGTATTCCGCTCGAAGGAATTCCCGATGCGGCCATCTTCACTCCTGACGGACAACAGATTCTCTTGAAGGGCCCCCGAGTAGCCGTCCTGATGGATGTTGCCAGCGGACGGTTCCTGCGTCGCTTTGATCCAGAGAGCGTCAAAGATGAGGATGTGTGGAAAATCCGGTACATCGGCTATGAAGGAGAACCTGCGATTTTCAGCCGCAACGGCGGTCTACTCTATACGCACGTCAACACGTCATCCGGCTCATACTTTATTCAACTCTGGGACGTGGCCAGCGGAAAGCCGTTCTATTCCCGCAAGGCGCCTGGTTATGTGTCGAACGCCTCGATCAGCGAGGATGGACGGCAACTCGTGACGGTGGCCCGAGGCGGATCCGCGGGGGTTTCGCTGACGCGCCTTTGGGACATCGCCACGGGCGATGTCCTGGCCAATATCTTATCGGCCAATAATGGCCAGGATTGGCTGGCCGTGACGCCGGAGGGATTGTTCGATGGTTCGGAAGGAGGCAGGCAACAGGTCTGCTACCGCATCGGCGGCGGTTTGAATGTCGTGCCTGTCGACCGCTTCTATCAGGACTTCTATCGCCCCGGGCTGATCGGCGCCCTGCGGCGGGGCGAACGTCCGATGCCGGAGGTCAAAATGGCCCAAGCACTGCCGCCGCTGGTAGAGATTATAACGCCATCGGCCGGCCAGGTTCTTGAGATCTCGCACCTGACCATGGAGGTGGAACTGGTTGACCAGGGCGGCGGAATTGAAGGTCCCTGGCTGATGCAAAACGGCTCGCGCATCCTGGCCAAAAGTGAGAGTCAACAGCGGGGCAACCGGCTGTACTACAAGTTTGAAATCCCGCTCGCCGAAGGAGAAAACCGCCTGGAAGTGCGGGCTTCGTCCGCCGATGGCTCGTGGGAGAGCGAGCAGGCGCACATTACCGTGACTTATGGGCGTCCGCTGGTCAAGCCAGACCTGTATATTCTGGCGGCGGGCGTGGATCGCTATGCAGAAGGCGGCTTGAACCTGAAATATGCCGCGGGAGACGCGCAGGCCGTCAGCGAACTGTTCCAGCGACAGGGGACGACCCTCTATCGCCAGGTCCATACGCGACTGTTGCTCAACGAGCAGACGACCCGCGACCGCATCCGGCAAGCGCTCGC
Source organism: Pirellulales bacterium (assembly GCA_035547635.1). Lineage (GTDB taxonomy): Bacteria > Planctomycetota > Planctomycetia > Pirellulales > JAICIG01 > JAICIG01. The sequence continues at coordinate 3,051 of DASZUP010000829.1, read as the reverse complement.
AGATATCGCCCGGGAGGCACGCCCGCAGGATACGCTGCTGGTTTACCTGGCAGGACACGGCACGGTCGTCGGGCAACGCTACTATTTCATCGGACACGACTTCGCACGTCAGGCGGGTAAGAGTCTCGAGGAGGACGTGCGCAGCCAGGGGCTGCCGGCCGATGTCCTCGGCGATTGGCTGGCAGGCGTGCCGGCGCTCAAGCGGATGCTGATCTTCGATACTTGTCACGCCGGCGGAGCGGTAGGCCTGGTGAAAACATCGCGCGATCCGTTTGCGCTTCGGGGCGCCATTGAGCGTCTGAGTCGGCTCGAGGGCGTATTCACCATTGCCGCTGCTGCGGCCGGAGACGAGGCGATGGAGGCGCCCGAACTGAAACATGGCGTGCTGACCTACGCCTTGTTAGCCGCGTTCGGTTCCGCGAAAGGCGGCCCTCTCGAAGATCATCCGATCAAGACCAACAATCCCGATCATGTCGCCGATGTTCTCGAGTGGTTCAGCTATGCCTCCGGGCAGGTTCCCCGTTTGACCGCGCAATACTTCGGCCGTAGCCAGGAAGTCCAGATCGGAACCCAAGGGCAGAGCTTTCCTGTCCTGCCCGTGGAGCCGAATTAATGCGAGATACAAATGATTATGACAAAAGCGTAAACTCTGTCGATGCATCGCATTTGCGACCAAGCGTTTGTGACCAAAGAGTTCGCTCTTCTTTCGGCGTCAGCCAGGAGGTGCAGACCAGCACCCAGGGCGCCAGCTTCCCGCTTTTGCCGCTGGCAGAATGAGAGACGACGCAGCCTGCTATGGACGCGACAGCAGCCGGAATGAGTCGAAGAATCCGTTGGTCTCCGCAGACGATTCTTGGCCTCGCGGCACGACTGCCAGGAGCTGATAATGCTTCCTGCCGGCGAAGAAAGCCCTGACGCGCATCGTCCTGCCGTCGCGCAGCATCAGCACCAGCTCACGGCCTGGAGAGCCATCAAGCGTCAGGTCTTCGACGCGTTCGAGTTTGCCCTTGGCGGCGACGACCGTGGCGTCGCGGAAGGCGTCGAGTTCTCCTCGGATATCGCGGCGCGTGACGCTGTACTTGATCGCAGTCACCGAATACGTGGCGGGGCCCCATTTGGCCTCGAGCTTCTGCCCGCTAACGCGCCGGGTCGGAGCATGCGGCGGCAGCCGCTGTTCACGCGGCGCGCCCGGCATCCGCACCGAAAAGCCGCCGGTCGTGGAAAGGCGTCTTGTCCATGCTGCGGCGACCGGCGCCTTGGACTGTGTCGGCAATAGATGGAACGAATTGAAGAACTTGTTGGTTTCCGGCGACGATTCCTGCCCGCGCGGCACGAAGGCCAGGATCTGAAAGACGTTCTTGCCGACGAGGCAATATCGCGTCCGCAGCATTCTGCCGTCGGGCAATGACAACACCAATTCGCGGCCGGGCCGCCCGGCAAGCTGCAGGTCTTGTTGACGTTCCAGTTCGCCCCGCAGTAGTTCGACGAGTTTGTCGCGCATCAGATCAATCACGCTTTCAACGTCCGACGGTTCGCGGACGTACACTCGCCTTTCCGCGGAGTAGGTCCTGCCATCCACGATCGCGCGGACCGTCACGCCGCCGACTTGTCCCAGCGCGGGATTCGGCGGCGTCCTCTCTTCCTGTGGCGCGCCGGGCATTTGCACCGAGAAGCCCCCCTCGCGGCTCTCATGCCAGGCCCATGTTACGGCAGGCGCCTCCGGCACGACTGACTTTGTGATTTGAACTGGCTTCGTGATCTCGATCGGATTCGTGATCTCAACCGGCTTCGAGGTCTCGGTCGGGTTCGCGGTCTCGAAGGGGTTTGCAGTTTCGGCAGGCATCGCGGTCTCGAACGGGTTCGTCGCCTCAATGGAGCTTGCTGCTTCGAATGGGTTCGTCGCTTCGTCGAGCTGCTGCGGCGCCGTCGGCAGCAGCCGGAACGATTGGAAGAACGCGTTCGTCTCGCTCGATGATTCCTGACCGCGAGGAACCGATGCCGAAACTTGAAACAGGCTTTTGTCTGCCAGGAAATATCGCGTCCGCATGACGCTGTTGTCGGGCAGTGCCACGACGATCTCACGGCCCGGGTGCTCGCCGAGTTGCACGTCCTGCTGAGACTGAAGCTTCCCGCCCAGCAGGGCAACGACATTATCGCGAGCGGAGTCGAGTTCTTGTTTGACGTCGGCGTGTTCCGCTGAGAACCTGCTGCGCTTGGCCATGTAGGCGCTGCCGTCGGGGCGTTCGATAATGCTCATGTGCCCGCCCAGCAAGGCGATTGCCGGGTTGGCAGGCGTATCCTCTTCGTCCGGCGCTCCCGGCATGAGCACCGAGTAGCCGCCCTGGAGGCAGTCATGCCTGGTCCAGTTGGCGCCGCTCGCCGCCAGGGGAGCTGAGGCGCCAGGAGTCGCTGCAGCAACCGGGATGGCTGGAGCGCCAGCGACGGGAGGCCGTGCTCGGGCCCATAAACGCCAGGCTGAAAACGCGCCGTCGGCAATGAAAACCAGCCCCACGAGCATGCAGAGCACGCCGGTCGCCTTGGCCCCGCCGCCGTGCAACCGTTTGGATGAGGTCAGCGGCAATCCGCCCGGCGTGAAGGCTTTCAATCCCAGCCCGATCGATAAGACGCCAAGCAGAATGCCAAGCATGAGAGGGTCCCCTTCGCTGTCTGGTGCGGTCGGCGATCTGCCGGCAAGACGCCCCCGAATGCTGCCGCCGATTCAGCCATGTTAGCCCATTTGCATGCCCCCTGAAATAGTTGCGGCAACGACATGGGAAACTTGGCGTGGATTTGCAGCGGCCACAGCCCAGGGGGCATTCGGCACAGAAGCGGGTAGGCGAGCAGCCGTTCCAAGTCTCTGCCGACGGGCGACTCCGAGTCACATTCGACAAGACTCAGAGCAAGGCCAGATTGAAATGCGATCGCGCGCCCTCGCGACGCGCCAGACATTAACCGAACCGGCCCGTGACGTAGTCTTCGGTATCTTTGAGGTACGGCTTGGTGAAAATGTCCTGGGTCGGGCCGTACTCGATGACCCGGCCCAGGTACATG
>DASZUP010000828.1:0-4973 GCA_035547635.1 Pirellulales bacterium | reverse complement strand
CCGTGTAGAACTCCGTCGACCCGGCAAGCATGGCCGACATTTGTTCGACCGTGACGCCTTGCAGAAACAGTTGAGAAAAGAAGCTCAACCCGCCCGGGTCGGCGGCGCGGTGCAAGTAACGGCTGTAGAGAGTTTCGACCGTATCCTGGGCGTATTCGAGAGTCTGCTGGATGCTCAGTGCAACTTGAGTGCGCGCGACTCCCGCGGCAAGCTGTGCATCCCAGTAGCTCAGGCCGTCGGGATCAACGTTGCGGCCGAGCAGGTCAGTGTAGAGCTGATTGATGAACTGCTGGTTGTGCGTGGCGGCGGTCAGGAATTTTGAGACGAAGGCGTCGCCGGCGCCGTCCAATCCCGAACCGTTGAACAGGGTTTGATAAGCGCCGGCGGTCACCGGAAAGTCCGACGAGTCGGTATTGCCGGTCAGGTACACGTTACCGGGACTATCGAGGGCGACGCCATAGCCAGTGTCGACGCTGCTGCCGCCCAGGTAGGTCGAATAGAGCAGATTGTCGCCCAGCGCATTCAGTTGAGTCAGGAACACGTCGAAACTGCCGGCCACGGTCGTTTGGAAGGCGCCGGGAGTGGTGGGGAAATTCGTCGCGTTGGTGCGTCCGACGATGAACGCATCGCCGGCGTCGTTGACGGCTAGAGCGTATCCTTCGTCAATCGACGGCGTGCCGAGATAGGTCGAGTAAATCAGGCTGCCGCCTCCGGCATTCAGCTTGGTCGCGAAAGCGTCAAAATCGCCGCCGCCGAAAACTGTCTGGAAGGCGCCGACGGTCGTGGGGAAATCCGACGAGCCCGTCATGCCGTCGACGTACACATTGCCCGAGCCGTCGACCACAATGCCTCTGCCGCGATCATCCTGGCTGCCGCCCAGATAGGTTGAGAACTCCAGGCTGCTGCCGGCCGCGTTCAGTTCGGTCACGAAGGCGTCGCCATTGCCTCCGTAAGCTGTCTGGAAGGCGCCTGCCGTAGTAGGGAAGTTCGTCGATTGCGTATCGCCGGTGATGTATGCATTGTCGCTGCTATCCAGAGCGATCCCGTAGCCTTCGTCCGTGCCGCTGCCGCCTAGATAGGTTGAATAAATCAGGGCGCTGCCGGCTGCGTTCAACTCGGTCACGAAGGCATCAATTCCGCCGCCGCTCGTCGTCTGGTAAGCGCCGGCGGTGGTGGGGAAATCCGCCGAGTTCGTGTAGCCGGTCACATACGCATTGTCTGAGCTGTTGACGACGATGGCTTGGCCAGTGGCCGAACTGCTGCCGCCGAGGTAGGTCGAGTAGGCCAAGGCGCCGCCCGTAGCGTCTAGCTTGGTTACGAAGGCGTCCTGCGTGCCGCTGAGCGCCGTTTGATAGGCGCCGACGGTCGTGGGGAAGTCCGTCGAGGCGGTGGCGCCGATGACATAGGCCTCGCCAGCGTCGTCGACCGCAATGCCATAGCCGCTGTCCGCGCTGCTGCCGCCCAGATAGGTCGAGTAAAGCAGTCCGCTGCCTGCGGCGTTCAGCTTGGTGACGAAGGCGTCTTCGTTGCCGGCGTAGGCCGTTTGATAGGCGCCGGCGGTCGTCGGGAAGTTCGTCGAGTTCGTGTAGCCGGTTACATAAGCGTTGCCGGAACTATCGACGGCGACGCCATAGCCGTAATCTGCGCCGCTGCCGCCCAGATAGGTCGAGTAGACGATCGTGGGGTCGATGACCAGCGGCAGTGATGTATCGTAGCTGCCGACGGCGAAGCCGACGCGGTCACTGCCTGCGAGCACAAAATGGCCTGAGACGGCGACCTGGGTTCCGTTGACATTCTGGTAAATGTTCGGCGCCTTCTCCATCAGGTCGCCGCCGGCAGTGTGAATCAACAGGTTGCCCGAGCTGTCGATGCTCAGTCCGCTGGCGCCTGTGATCTGCCACTGGATTTGATTCGGATCGGCGCCCGGCGCAATGTTGAAGTCGTATTCCAGTTGCCGCTGGCTGCCGTGGAACGTGGCGCTGATGCCCGAATAGAGATTCTGATACTCGACCTGGCCGTAGTTGGCGATGCCCGTATGCCACTGGCTCGGGTCGCTGCCGACGAAGTAGTTGCTCACGGTCTGCTGTTTGTCCAGCCCCGTCACTGTGGCGTTCGCGTTGGCGCCGACGAACTGCATGTCGATCACCGTGCCTGAGACTTCATCGCTCGAACCGCCGCTGCCTGAAGTCAACGGCTGCAAGTCGAGCACGGCGCCGCTGCCGGTCAAATAAAGCGTATAGCCTGCGCCTCGGGCCAGGTAATCGACCTGGCTGGCGGTCTGGCCCTGGTTGGCCTCGAAGCTGACGGGCGCCTGTCCGTAGGCTTGCTGGATGGCGGCCGGCGACATGGCGCCGGATGCTCCTGCATCCGCGGCCAGCAACTGCCGCTCTTCGAGTTGTTCCATCCCATTGAGCCGCTGTGCGAAACCGCGCCGGCGGCGCGCCGCGTCGCGCGCTTTCATTCGCGCCTTGCGGCCCTTTTCCCAAGCAAAGTCCCGCGACCAAACGACTGCTTCGTCAAACCGGCGACTCATGACCATTTCTCCCAAGATTATTTTTAAATCGATCGTCCGCGGCATCCTGCGGCGATTAAGCCCTTGCCGCAAGCGTGGTGCATCGGCCGATCGTGTTGAGGTTGCGCGTAGCGTACGACGCAGCGCGGCGTTCAAGGATTTGCAACTCCGGCGCCACAGCCAGAAGGGCGGTGTGGCAAGTCCCTCAAAGCGCCTGCCAACGGCGTGGCCATCTCCCGCTTGAGCTCAGCGCGCAAGCCCGATGGGCGCCGTCGGCTCCGCTCGAAAATGGCGGTCGCGAGGGCATGAGGACGGCAACTTGCGACGGCCGAGGTAACGATCTAAAAAAAGCTGAGTGGCCGGCCTGGCCGACCGGCAAGTCGGGCGGCGCCGCCCGCCCCGCAGGAATCCGGCGCCCGCCCTGTCTTGGCGCGCAAACTCTTCGCAATCGCCACTTTCCGAACCTCGCCGACCGGGCGGTGGAAACCCGCCCGGCAAGCCGCTAGATTGACGGTGTCCCCCGCAATGCCAGCAACGGAGTGCCCATGAGTGCCCGATCGTTCGTCCATCTGCACTGCCATAGCCATTACAGCCTGCTCGACGGCGCCAGCCCGATCGCAGGGCTGATCAAAAAGGCCAAATCGCAGGGCATGAACTCCCTGGCGCTGACCGATCACGGCAACCTGTACGGCGCGCTGGAGTTCTACCAAAAAGCCAAGGCCGCAGAGATCAATCCGATCCTGGGCTACGAGGCCTACGTGGCGCCCGGCAGCCGTAAAAAGAAGGAAATCAGCAAGGACGAAGACTCCAGCTACCACCTCACGCTGCTGGCCCAGAACAGCACGGGCTTCAAGAACCTGATCAAGCTGGCCTCTCGCGCCTTCCTGGAAGGCTTCTACCGCAAGCCCCGCATCGACAAGGAACTGCTGGCCGACCATAGCGAAGGGCTGATCTGTCTCAGCGGCTGCGTCTCCGGCGAGTTCAGCCGGGCGTTGCTGCGCGGCCAGCATGCCGAACCCGACCTGAAGCAGGCAATGGAGACCGCCGCGTGGTTCCATAAGCTGTTCGGCGACCGCTACTTCATCGAGATCCAGAACAACGGCCTGGAAATCCAGCAGATGGCCATGGAAGGCGCCGTCGAGGTGGCCAAGCGAATGGGACTGCCGCTGGTGGCGACCAGCGACGCCCACTACGTGAACCGCGAAGACGCCGAAGCGCAAGACGTGCTGCTGTGCATCAACACCGGCAAGTTCCGCACCGACACCAACCGCATGCGGATGGAAGGCAGCGAGTTCTACCTCCGCGGTCCGGAAGAAATGTACCAGGCCTTCCCGGGCTACGAAGACGCTGTGGCCCGCAGCCAGCAAATTGCCGACAGCGTCGATATCGAGCTGGAACTGGGCAAGCGGCACTTCCCGAACTTCACTCCGCCGGACAATAAAACGCCGGCGGAATACCTGAAGGAACTGTGCATCGAAGGGCTCAAAGGCCGCTACGCCGACGAGCCGGAGATGTACGCCGACGGCGAGCTGGCCCAGGTAGTGATCGACCGGCTGGACCGCGAGCTGGGCGTGATCAACACGCTCGGCTTTCCCAACTACTTCCTGATCGTCTGGGACTTCGTCCGCTTTGCCACCGCGCAGAACATTCCGGCCACGGCGAGAGGTTCCGGCGTCGGCTCGCTGGTGGCGTTTGCCTTGGGGATGAGCCACGTCTGCCCGTTGAAGTACGACTTGCTGTTCGAGCGGTTCTTGGACATCAGCCGCCTGGAAGCGCCCGATATCGATATCGACTTCTGCAAAGATCGCCGCGGGGAGGTGATCCAGTACGTCAAGGACAAGTACGGCGAAGAGAACGTCGCCCAGATCGGCACGTTCGGTACGCTGGCCGCCCGGGCGGCCATTCGCGACGTCGGCCGCGCGCTCGGTCTGCCGCTGGCCCGCGTCGATGCCATCGTGGCCATGGTGCCCGACTCGCTCGGCATCGAGCTGGCCGAGGCGCTCGAGCAGAGTGAAGAGCTGAAAAAAGCCTACGATGGCGACGGCGAGGTCCGCGAGCTGCTCGATCTGGCCATGAAGATTGAAGGCCTGGCTCGCAACGTCGGCACGCACGCCGCGGCGGTGGTGATCGCCGACCGGCCGCTGACCGAGTACGTGCCGCTGCAGCGCGTCACGGGCAAGGAAGAAATTATCACGCAATGGGCCATGGGCGACGTCGAGCGCGCGGGCCTGTTGAAGATGGACTTCCTGGGCCTGCGCAACCTGACCATTCTGGCCAAGGCCGTCGACCTGATCGAGCTGTCGCGCGGCGAGCGGATCAATCCGTACAAGTTTCCGCTGGACGACAAGGAAACGTTCGCCTTGCTCTGCCGCGGCGAGACGAAAGGCATTTTCCAGCTCGAAAGCGGCGGCATTCGCGATCTGTTGCAGCGGATGAAGCCTGACCACTTCCGCGACATCAT
>DASZUP010000827.1:0-4686 GCA_035547635.1 Pirellulales bacterium | reverse complement strand
GCCGATAAGCACTCTACTTGTGTTTCAAGGTTGAAAACGCCTGGATAGCAAGGAGATCGAGGCGATGGCGAAGATGATTACAGCAAGAACAGCATGGAAGACGACCGTTGGCCGCGCGGCGCTCATTGCTCTGCTGATATCGCTCGCCAGCCCCTGCCCGGCCGAAGAAGTGCTGCCCAAGCACATCACGCCTGAGACGCTCAAAGCCGTCAAAATGGGGTTGGATTACCTGGCGCGGAGCCAGGGCAACGACGGCGGCTGGCACGACACGCAAGGGGGCGAGGCCTATCCGGTGGCCATGACCGCGCTGGCCGGCACCGCCCTGCTGGCCCATGGAGACTCGCCGAGCCGGGGCCATTACGCGCCGCAGGTGCAAGGCGCCGTGGAATACCTGCTGGCCTGCAAGACGCCGTCGGGGTTGATCACCGGCGCCGGCCAGGAGTCGGGCCGGCCGATGCACGGACATGGCTTTGCGCTGATGTTTCTGGCTTCGGCCTACGGCATGGAGACCAATCCCACGCGGCGAGCGCAGGCCAAGGAAGTCATCGACGGCGCCGTGGCGCTCACGGCGCGCGGTCAAAGTTCGGCTGGCGGTTGGACCTACACGCCCGGCAGCGGCGATGAAGGCTCGGTGACGGTGACCCAGGTGCAGGCGCTGCGCGCCTCGCACAACGCCGGCTTCCTGGTGCCCAAGGGAACCATTGAAGAAGCCGTCCGCTACATCGAGCGCTGCCGCACGCCGGAAGGCGGCATCTGCTATTCGCTTGGCTCGGGAGGCGGTCCGCGGCTGGCGATCTCGGCCGCCGCCGTGGCCACGCTCTACAACGCCGGCGAGTACGACGCGCCGATCGCCGAACAATGCTTGAACTACGTCTGGCAGCAGTTCCAGGGTCAGAAAGGCTGGAGCAAAGGGGGCGGTCACGACTACTACACGCACCTCTACGCGTCGCAAGCCTATTACATGGCCGGCGACAAGTACTGGGACGAGTATTTCCCGGCCGCCCGCAACCAGTTGCTTTCCATGCAGGACAAGAGCGACGGCTCCTGGAACGGCGACGGCATTGGCAAGACCTACGGCACGGCCATCGCGCTGATCGTGCTGCAATTGCCGTACAAATACCTGCCCGTTTATCAGAGGTAGACGGAAAGAAAGAGTTAGGCAGCCCCAGCAGAAATTGTGAGATGGGGAATCTTGAATCCGAATTAGGAAGCATCGCAAATCTGAGACTTTGAACTTGAAGCCTTATTTAAGGGGATGTGGAGATGAGGAGGAGATCGGGAGATGAATTCATTTGTGAAAGGCTCTCTTCTTCATCCCCTTGTCTCCTCTGTATCCCCCTGATCCCCTTTCAAAACATTTAATTTCAGCCGAAAGAGCAGCCCGTGAGCGAAGCATCAAACGATCCTGACCTGGCCGGCCTGGCCAGGCTGAAAGAAGCGCACGAAAGTCTGCGCGAGCAGATCGGCCGCGTGGTGGTCGGGCAGGACGAAGTGCTCGATCAGTTGATGATCAGCATCTTCGCCCGCGGCCATTGCATGCTGGAAGGCGTGCCGGGACTGGCCAAGACGTTGATGGTCAGCACGCTGGCCGATTGCCTGTCGCTGAACTTCAACCGCATTCAGTTCACGCCCGACCTGATGCCTTCGGACATCACCGGCACGGAAGTGCTGCAGGAAGATCGATCGACCGGCGCCAGGCAACTGCGGTACGTGCACGGCCCGATCTTCGCCAACGTGGTGCTGGCCGATGAAATCAACCGCACGCCTCCCAAAACGCAGGCGGCGCTGCTGGAGGCCATGCAAGAGCGGCAAGTTTCCGCCGGCGGGCATCGTTACCCATTGCCCGATCCGTTCTTCGTTCTTGCCACGCAAAACCCGATCGAGCAGGAAGGGACGTATCCGCTGCCCGAGGCGCAGCTCGACCGCTTTCTGTTCAAGGTCTACGTTGGTTACCCCAGCCGCGATGAAGAGCGGCAGATCTACCGGCTGACCACCGGCATGCAGACGCAGGAAGTGACCAAGGTTCTCTCGGGCGAGGACATTCCTGCTTTGCAGGCGCTGGTCCGCCGCGTGCCGGTTTCGGATCATTGCCTCGATTTTGCCATGGCGCTGGTCCGCGCCACGCGCGTCGGCGACGGCGAACTGGAAGGGCCGGCTTACATTCCCAAGTGGATCGCCTGGGGCGCCGGCCCCAGAGCCGGCCAGGCTTTGATTCTGGCCGCCAAAAGCCGCGCCGCGCTCGACGGCCGCACCAGCGTGACCATCGAAGACATTCGCGCCATGGCCCGGCCCGTGCTGCGGCATCGCCTGGTGACGACCTACGCCGCGCAGGCCGAAGGGCAAACGCCCGACACGATCATCGGCCGCTTACTGGAAGACGTCCCCGAACGAGCAGGAGCGGCAATCGCCGATGGCCAAGTCGCCCACGTACTCCGATCCTGAAGTCCTGTCCCAGGTGGCCGGGCTGACCTTGCGGGCTCGCCGCGTGGTCGAAGGCGCCATCTCGGGCTTGCACCGCAGTCCGTTCCACGGCTTCAACGTGGAATTCGCCGAATACCGCGAGTATTCGCCCGGCGATGACCTGCGCCGGCTCGACTGGCGCGTGTTTGGCCGTACGGACCGCTACTACATCAAGCAGTTCGAGGAAGAGAGCAACCTGCGCTGCACGATCGTGCTCGACGCCAGCGCGTCGATGCGTTACGGCGCCGGGCCGCTCACCAAGTTCGACTACGCCGCCACGGTGGCCGCCTCGCTGGCCACGCTGCTGGTCGGCCAGCAGGATCAGGTCGGTCTGGCGCTGTTCGACAGCCAGGAGCGCAAGCTGCTGCCCCCTGCCGCCACGCAGGCCCAGTTGGTGCGCATCGTAGGCGAGCTGGAAAGCGCCCAGCCCGACCGGACCACGCAATTGGGCCCGGTCCTGCAGAGCCTGGCGGAGCAGATCCGCAAACGCGGGCTGATCATCATTATTTCGGACCTGCTGACCGATCTCGATCCGTTCTACGACGGACTCTCGCGGCTGCAGTACCGCGGGCACGAGATCATGGTGCTGCACGTGCTCGACGGCGACGAGTTGGAGCTGCCGTTTAACGACCTGGTCCTGTTTCACGATATCGAAGGCGACGAAGAGATCTTCGCCGAGCCATGGGCGTTCCGTCACGCATACCGAGAAGCGATGCAGAAGTTTCTCGACGAAGTGCGCGGCACGTGCGGCGGCCGCGGCGTCGATTACTTGCTGTTGCGGACCGACCAGGACCTGGGCGCCGCGCTCAGCCACTACCTGCACGCTCGCAACTCGATGCAACCGTTCAGTCACCACAAGCACGGCGGCGCGTGAGATGAACACTCTCTCCTTTGGTTCGCCGGCGATGTTGTGGGGCCTGCTGCTGGCCGCCGTGCCGATCATTATTCATCTGCTCTTCCGGCGCCGCTTTCGCCGCATCGACTGGGCGCCGATGCACTACTTGAAGATCTCCATCCAGCGAAACCGGCGGCGGATCCGGCTGGAACAATTGCTGCTGTTGTTGCTGCGCACCGCGCTGGTGCTGTTGCTGTTCTTCCTGGTGTCGCGGCCGATGATGCACGCCGCGGGGCTGGGCAACTGGCTCGGCGGACGCAGCCGCACCAGCCACCTGGTCGTGCTCGACGACTCGCTCAGCATGGGCTTTCGCGATGCCGGCCGTTCGGCATGGCGCCAGGCGCAGGAGCTGGCGACGAAACTTGTCGAAACAATCGGCCCGAAAGACCGCTTCACGCTCGTGCTCGCATCGCAGCCGAAATCGCCGCTGCTGGGTGACGTCGAACTGACCAACCGCGACGAGACGGCCCGCTTGATCGCCGACTTGCAGCCCTCGGAAACGTTCGTCGCCTGGGCGCCGGTCTTCGAACAGGCGGACAAGCTGCTCAACGCCGGCGCCTATCCGATTCGCGAACTGACCGTGATCACCGACCTGCGCCGCGCCGGCTGGGAAGACTCGCTCGACGCCTTGGGTTCGCGTTGGGACGGCCAGCAACTCAAAATGCGGATCTTCAACGTCGGCAGCCAGCAGACCGGTAATGCGTTGCTGGAAGAGCTCAAGCAAGTCGACCGGCTGGCGCTGGTCGGCCAGCCGGTGCAGTTCGAAGCGGTGGTGCGCAACGCGACCGATCACGCGCTTGACGCCTTAGACGCCAACTGGACGATCGACGGCAAGCCGAGCGTCGTTCGCCTGCCGGCCATGGCGCCCGGCGAGACGGCCAAGATCCCCTTGGCGGCCGCCTTCCAGGAGCCCGGCGCGCACCACGTGGAGTTCGAACTGCCGCAAGACGACTTGCCGGGCGACAATCGCCGCTGGGCCATTTGCCAGGTCCGCGAGCAGGTCCACATGCTGCTGGTCGACGGCGAGCCGTCCAGCGAGCCGCTGGCCGGCGAAATCGATTTTCTCGCCTTGGCCTTGTCGCTCGGCGTGGGCGAAGCGGACGCGTTCCGCGTGCAGATCGTGACCGATGCGGAGTGGTCCTCGCTGCCGCCGACGCCTCCTGACTTGCTCGTGCTGACCAATGTCGCCGGCCTGACGCCGGAACAGGCAGAGCGGCTCGAGCGGCAGGTCGAGCAGGGCATGGGGCTGATGATCTTCGTCGGCGACCAGATCGATCCGACCAACTACAACCAGTTGCTCGGGCGTTTGCTCCCCGCGCCGCTGGAGGTCG
>DASZUP010000826.1:0-2255 GCA_035547635.1 Pirellulales bacterium | reverse complement strand
GACGGCGGGCGCCTGGTGCGTGGAACGCCTTGCGCGGATGCATTTTGAACGGGCGCGACGGCACGGCCACGAAGGCTTCGACTATATCGAGGGCGAAGATCACTTCCGCTGCGCAGGCGGAGAGCGGCTGTTGCTGCACGTGATCGACGAGCCGAGCCGGCTGGCCGTCTACCGCGCGCCCGCCTCTCGCTGCAACGGCTGCCCCATGAAACAGGGCTGCACCTCGCACGACGACGGGCGGATGGTGTTTCGCTCGCTGGCCACCTGGGCTGAGTCGGACGTCGGCTGGTTTCACCAGCGCATTTCCGCCGTCATGCTGGGAGTCGGCGCCGTGCTCTGCTCGATCGAACTCTGGCGGCGCGCCGGAGAGCCGGGCGCCGACTTCCTGCTGCTCGGCCTGCTGAGTTGCCTGACGTTGTTCATTCGCTATGCAATCAGGCTGACGCCTTTCCGAACCTTGATGGACGAGGGGTAGTTGCATGACAATTCACGCCGTACTTCGCGCGAAGCGACTTGGATTCGTCGCGTTCGTCTGCCGCCCGTTGCCAGGCGGCGATTGCCGCGGCCAAGGAGTGGCTGGAGAAACATTCGGCGCCGCAATCGGAAAGGGCGGCCGAGTGATACCGCAGTTGCGGGCAGGCTGAGCGAAAGAACTCCTCCCCGTGATCCTGCGGGCTCAATTCAACCAGATGCGTGCAAAACCGCACACCTGCCAGCTTCGATAAGGTTCAGTCGCAGGCAACTGCCGGACGTTCCGCTGCCGGTTGAACCGGCGCGAGAATTGCATCGCAGTCAGCAGGTCGTAGCTCCCTAACTTCCGCTCGCTCGCGGTAAGCTTGAGCTGAATGACTGCACGGACCTTCCCAGGCGACGCGATCATGAACCGGCGCACTTCGTTTCTTGCAGGGGCGGTGCTGCTGCTTGCCCTTTCGCACGTACTGGCGGCGGAAACGCCGCAGCCCAAGATCGAGTACCTCCCGTTCAAGCTGCCGGAAGCGCATTTTCAGTGCGAGCTGCCGAAGGATTGGGGAGTCATCCGCGATAAACACGAAGAGGAACGCACCCATTGCTTCGGCGTGTACACGTTCGGGCCGAAACAAGATGCGCCCGACTCGCCGACCCTTTCGGCGCGGTACTTTGCGCCGGACAACACTTATTTCCGCGGCGCCGAAGGCTACCTGCGGCGGCAACTCGAGCCGGGTTTGATTCAGCTCAAGGACGAAAAGACTTCAGCGCCCAAGCAGGTCTTGCTCGATGGTCGCCAGGCCGTCACGTTCACGCGCGACACATTCGACTTCCCCATGCCGGAAACAATCGACGCCAAGCGGTTCCCGCTGCGCGAAGAGTACTTCGTCCTGCCGTACAAGCAAGGCTTCGTGGTCTTGATCTACAAGGCGCCGACGGTCGTCTTCGATCGCTGGCGCCCGGCATTGCAGCATCTGCTCGATACCTTTCGGCTGCTGCCGGAACACGTCGTCGTCACACTCCGAGCGGCCACGCCCGGTTGGGAGGCGGAAAAGATCGAAACGGCAGTCGCGCGGCCCCTGGAGACTTGTCTGAGCGGTCTGGAGGGGCTGGCGGAAATGCGTTCTGCAAGCTACCGCGGAGAATGCACGATCTGGCTGAAGCTGAAGCACAACGCTGATATGGCAGTCAACCTCCAGGAAATACAACGAAGAATCGCTCAAGCCCAGGACAAGCTGCCGTCCACGGTGGTTTGCACCTTGGAACCAATCGCTGGCGACGAACGGCAGCGGGCCTTGATCGCGGTCTGCAGTGCGGACGAATCGAGACCGCGTGAGACGGTGCTGACGGAACTGGAAACGCTGACCGACCGGGTCGTGCGAGATCGACTCCAAGTTGTGCCGGGCGTGGCCAGCGTGACGGTTGTCGGCGGCGGGCAACGCTACGAGATCGTTCCTTTGCCCGAGCGGCTGGCGGCGCAGGACATCGGCGTGCAGGAGTTGCTCGATGCCGTGCGAAAGCTGGGCGCCGACGAAACACCGATTCGGTCAGAAATTGGCATCGAGTCTTCTTTGGAAGACGTGCGGCGCGCGATTGTGGCCGTGCGAAACGGGGAGTCGATCACAGTAGGCGACCTGGCGCGAGTACGGCTGGGCCGCGCTCACGGCACGGCAAACCGGCTCTGGCTGACGGACGACGCCGGCCAGGTTCGCAGCCCGGCGGCCGTTCTGCTTGTGGTCGACACATTGACGAACGCAGACGCAGGCGCCGTTTATCGAGCGGTGGATGCC
>DASZUP010000825.1:0-3769 GCA_035547635.1 Pirellulales bacterium | reverse complement strand
CAGGGCAGGGGGGCATCGGTTCCGGGGTGCTGATCGGTCCCGGCGGTTATGCTCTGACGAACAGCCACGTTGCCGGCGGACGCAAGCGACTGCTCGCCACAACGACCGACGGAGACCAACTCGACGCGGAGCTGATCGGCGACGATCCGGCGACCGATCTGGCCTTGCTCAAGGTGGCCGCCAGAGACCTGCCATTCGCCAACCTGGGCGATTCCGAGGCGGCGCGCGTCGGGCAACTGGTGATTGCCATGGGCAATCCGTATGGCTTTCAGTCGACGGTCTCCACCGGAGTGATCAGCGCGCAGGGCCGTTCGTTGCGCAGCCGCGAGGGGAGGCTGATCGAGAACATCGTGCAGCACACGGCGCCGCTCAATCCCGGCAACTCGGGCGGACCGCTGCTCGACTCGCGCGGCCGCGTGCTCGGCATCAACACGGCTATCATTGCTTTGGCGCAGGGGCTCGGATTCGCCGTACCGTCCAGCACGGCAATTTGGGTGGTCAGCGAACTGCTGGCGTACGGACGCGTGCGCAGGCCGGCGCTGGGCGTTTCCGTCGCCGTTCGGCCGCTGGCTCGCGAGCTGGGCCGAAGGCTCGATCTGCTCAACGACCTGGCGGTCGAAATCGTTTCGCTGGATCCGAACGGAGCGGCGGCGAGCGCCGGCTTGAAGCCGGGGGACCTGATCGTAGCGATCAACGAACGGATCGTAGAAGCCGTCGACGATATGCACCGCGTCTTGTCTCGCGTCAAACCTGGAGAGACGATTTCGCTCCGCCTGATCCGCGCCGGCGCCTTATTTGAGGCAGACGCTACGCTGCGCACGGCGGAATGACGCGCGTCAGGAGGGCTTCTGGCCGTCTTCGGTCGCGGCTTTGGCCGGCTGAGCGGGCACGGGATCGACCAGGCCGATAATCGCCTGCCCCGGTTTCGGCAGCGGCGGGTTGTCGATGTCGAAGACAAACAGGCGCCGCTTTTCGTCGACCAGAAACAACGGCAGGGCGTCCGCTCCGTAGAGCTCGCGATAGTCCTTGAGATCGAACTCCTTGGTCAGCGTGGTGCGTTTGACGACGGCGCCCGCCTCGAAGCGGTTGTCGAGATATGAGTACGTCGCCTGCGGAGCGAACAGCAAGCGCCCGCGGAGGTGACGCGATACGACCTCCTTGCCGCCGCGCAATTCGCCGGAAGGAGGCAGTTGGTACGCCTCGGCTCGGCCGAACAGTTCCCCGAAGTGACGCGTGGCCAGCGAGTTGACTTCGTCGTTGGAGGTGATCGCCAGCAGGCGGCCGATGCCGCCCAGCGGGAGCTCTTCGATCGTACGTTCGGAGAGCACGCTGCCGTAATGCGCCGGCAGCCCTTCCAGTTTGGCCACGCGCACATGTTCGCGGTTCGTGTCGACCAGCAGCACCTGAAAATCTTCTTCCTGCAAGGTCTTGGCAATGGCGCGGGCTGAAGGCTGCGCCCCGGCGAACAGCACGCCTTGAGGCTCCGGCAGCGTTACGCCCAGTCGCCGCGCCAGCGGCTTGGCCGTCAGGCCGTAGATCGCCACGGTGCCAATGATCACCAGAAATGTCAGCGGAACGAGCGCGCCGGCATCGGGGATTTCTGTCCCGCTTGCCAGTCGCAGCGCAAACACGCTGGAAACCGAAGCCGCAACGATGCCTCGCGGCGCCATCCAGGCCAGAAAGAACTGTTCGCGCCAATTGAGTCCGGCGCCGAGACAACTGGCGGCCACGGCCAGCGGGCGAACCGCCAGAACCATCACCGCCAGAAAAGCCGCGCTGCGCCAGCTCAGCGCCGTCAAGTCATCCATGTCGAGCCGGGCCGCCAGCATGATGAACAGCCCGGCGAGCAGCAGCGTGCGCAGATTCTCCTTGAACTCGACCACGTGCATTACCGACACCATTTTCTGATTGGCCATCAGAATGCCCATCACGGTCACGGCGAACAGTCCCGCTTCTGCTTGCAGCAGATTGGAGAGGGCGAAAGTCAGGATCACCAGCATCAACACGACGGGGTTTTGCAGCTTGTCGGGTATCCAGAACCTGGCGAGCAGGATGGTGGTGGCGACGGCGCCGATCAGCCCGGCGCCCGCGCCGACGGCCGTCGTTTTGAACAACAACCAGGCGATATGCAGCACCGTCGTCTCGCGCGGCTCCGTGAAGAGCGCTTCGAAAACCAGCACCGCCAGCAGCGCGCCGATGGGATCGATGGCAATTCCTTCCCAGCGCGCAATTGCCTCGAGCCGGGCCGTCGGTCGAATGTAACGCAGCAGCGGGATGACGACGGTGGGGCCCGTCACCGCCAGGATGGCGCCGAGCAGGAACGAGATGCGTAAGCCCAGGCCGGCGACGAAATGCGCCGCCAGCGCCGCCAACAGCCAGCTAACGACGACTCCGATCGTTACCAGGTTGCCCACCGCGCCGCCGATTTGGCGCAGGTCGCGCAGACGCAGGCTCAGCCCCCCCTCGAACAGGATGATCGAGACGGCGATGCTGATCACCGGCATCAGAAACTCGCCCAACATCGCGTCGGGGTCGATCCAGGGCCGGCCGAACGTAGCGGCGGTCAACGGTCCGGCCGCCAGGCCGAACAGCAATAACAACAGGATCGACGGAAATCTCAATCGCCAGGCGAGCCATTGGGCGCCAATGCCCAGCACGACCACGCTGGCGACTTCTACGAGCGGCAGTTGTTCTTGCATATACGATAGCGGGCCGGAATGATCGCGGCGCCGCCCGTCCTGGAGGCCGTCGAGTTGTTGAATTGAGCCATTGCGGAAGCGAGCCAGGCGCCGCCGCCGCGTCGCCGCGGGCTGAGTTGTAGTCGACGCGCGTCTGGCGATCAATTGGGTGGTCGCAGACCAGCCAGCGGCCAGGAAATCAGGCGTCGAACGCCGGCGTGCGGCAAGTTGTCCGCGCAGCACTGCTGCGGTAGACTGCGCTTCGGGTTCGACGTCGATGTCCCCGGGGCAAACGGAGGGAAGTGCGATGGCGAAGAAGAAGCAGGCCAAGAAGAAGGCCGCCGGTCAGGCGATTGCGGGCGCCAAGAAAAAGGCGGCAGGCAAAAAGAAAGCGACGCGCAAAAACACCGCCGCCGGTAAGAGATCGGCGGCGAAAGGCGTCGCAAAAAAGAAGGCGGTTGCAAAAAAGGCCGCCGCAAAGCCGGGCGGCGCGAAGCAGGCTGCTGCAAGGAAGGCTGCTGCAAAGAAGGCTGCGAAAACGGCCGCCAAGAAAGCGCGCGGCGCAAAGTCTGTCTCGGGCGCAAGGAAGCAGGCCCGGGCCCCAAAAGGCGCTAAGAAAAGCTCCTCGAAGACGCCGGTGAAGCCCGCGATCAAGAAATCTGCGCGTCGCTCTCGCGGCAAGGCCGCCGCGCCGTCGCCGTCGACCGGGGTTGCGCCGATCCAGCCCGCCCCGGCGGCGCCGCGTCAACCGACCAGGGAAGAAGCCATGGAAGGCATCGACGCCGGCGAACCTCGTTACGTCGACGAACAGTGAATCGCCGCCTCGCCCGTTGTCGGCAGTGCGTGGCGAAGTACTGAACGCGGCGGTTGATTGCGTAGTACGCGCATGGCGCCGCCAAAACATGCAACGCTGCGCCCCCCGCACCCGGCGCCGTTGTCGACTTTTTGGGGCCCGGCGCCAGCGGCGCCCCTGCAACGAGGCTCGCCATCGAGCGGAACCCCTCCTAGTCAACCGGCCCAATAAGCCCCATAATACAGGTTTCCTTTCATTTTTCATTCGAGCCTTGGGAAGCGCCATGGACGACAAACTG
>DASZUP010000824.1:0-6146 GCA_035547635.1 Pirellulales bacterium | reverse complement strand
AGCTTGACTCGCGCTAGGCCGGCTGGCGACAGGCGGTTGCGGAGAGCAGGCGCTGGCTAGGCGGACAGCCAAAAATAAAGGGCGCCGGCGCCAATCAGCACCAGCCCCAGCAGCATGCCAACGCCGATCAAAAACCACGTGGAGTCCCAAAGCGAGGGACCTCTGCGGCCAGCCGGCTTTTTGGCCATTCCCAACCCTGCCGAGGCGCCTAAGGGATCGCCGCCCAGCGGCCCCGCAGCGAGATCGGTTTCGGGTAGACTCGACAACAAATCATCGAGGGCGCCCGACAAGAGGGGAGGCGCTGCGTCGAGCGGTCCGGGCGACAGGTCGCCAGCCAGGTCGATTTCGGCAGGCGAGGACGCGGCAGAGCCGACTTTTGGCGTCGATTGGGATGCGGCCGGCTTGTCGCTCGCCGGACTAGGCCTCGGCGAGGCGGCGGGGGGCTTTGATGCTGCGGGCTTTGATGCAGTCGATTTCGCTGCCGCCGACTTCGATGCGGCGGCTTTGGTCGCGCCCGAATCGGCCGCTTGTAGGTTGTACTCTTGTTGCGGCGCCGCTGCTTTCGCCGCCCCGCTCTGACTCGCGGCCCCGCCGAGCTTGCTTGCCGACGTCCCCAACTTGGTCGCGGATCCGCCGGCTTCCACGGTTTCTGGCGGGACCTTTTGTCCGCCGAGTCCCGAGGCGCCCGGCTTGCGCTCGATTTTTGAGCCGTCGAGCTTGGTCCGCGAGCCGCCGGCATGAGTCTGCGAGGCGCTCGCGCCGCCGTCCGGAGGCGAGCCACTCGTCTCCGAGGCGCCTTTCTTTGCAGGGGGCCGCCCCGGTCGCGCCTGCTCCTCTTCCAAAGAAGCGAAGCGAAATTCCTCCTCTTCGCCGCTGCTCGATCGCGAACTGGGCGCCGCGCTGCTGGCGGCATTCGGCAATGTCCGAACTTGGCCGAACCGCGACGAGGAGCCGGCGCGGGCCAGCCAAGCGGCCAGCGCCTCCGCGACCTCCTGGGCCGTTTGGTAGCGCTGCGACGGCGACTTGGCCATCATCTTGCGGCAGATCGCGGCCAACTCGGCAGGCGTTTCGGGCCGCTCTTTCAGGATGTCGGCCGGCTCGTGCTTTTGGTGCATGATCACCCGCTGCGCCAGCGTTCCGGTCGGAAACGGCGGGTGTCCGGTGAGAGCGAAATAGAGCGTGCCGCCCAGACTGTAGATGTCGGCCCGCGGATCGACCAGATGGCTGTCGAGGGCCTGCTCGGGGGCCAGGTAGTCGACCGTGCCGAGCATTTTTTCGTCGTTTTCCTTGGTCAGCGAAGCGTCGGCCTCGTCGTCGGAAAAACGGGCCAACCCCAGGTCGAGCACCTTGACCGTGCCTTTGGCGTCGACCAGCAGGTTGGCCGGCTTCATGTCGCGGTGGACCAGCCCGGCCTGGTGGGCATGGCCCAACCCTTCGGCGGCCTGCCGAATGTAGTCGGCCGCGTCTCGCGGCGGCAGGGGACCGTTGCGCTCGACGAGCACCCGGAGATCGGGCCCTTCAACATACTCCATCACGAGGTAGTGATTGTCTCCTTCGTGATCGACGTCGAAGGCCCGCACGATATTCGGATGATCGAGCAGCGCCACCGCTCGCGCCTCGCGATGAAAGCGCTCGAGATAAGACGAGTCGTTGACGCGGTTGCTCGGCAGCACCTTGATGGCGACGCGGCGTCGCATCACCGGGTGCTCCGACAAGTAGACGTTGCTCATGCCGCCCGTGCCCAAATGATCGAGCAGCTTGTACTTGCCAAGAAAGAAGCCGTTGTGCCGGCCTTCGAGCAGCTTCTGCCGCTGCCAGTCGGTGAGCAAGCCGACTTGGGTGAGATGGTTCGAGACGACCTGGCTGTCGTTCGCAGCGGAGGCGCCAGCGTCGCGTTCCAAGTCCGCTAGGGACTGCGACAACCGCGACTTGTCGACCAAACCGCTCCGCTCGACGTATTCCAGAAAATTGCTGACGGTGAGCTGCTTCATGCCGTCCGAACTGCATGCCGCGGGGTGTTGCCAGGCCTCCTACCTAGACGTGCCATGCCTGGACTGCTGTCGTCGCCTCGACTTGAGTGTCCATTGTAGCCCAAAAGGGGATTTTGAAAAGTTTTTTCTGCAGGAAAAGCCCCAGGCGGCACGCCCCGCCCAAAATAGGGTGCACAATAGCTCCCAGGTCCCGAAGGCTGATTTTGAGCCCCAAGCAATTCTTGGGGCGAAACGAGCCCTCCAAGCGAGCCGCAGCCATTGCAGCCGGCCGCAGCGCACGCCAGCGCTCCGCCGGTTGAACGACTTCAAAACAAAGAGCGCCGGCTTAGTGCGTCAACCGCTTCATGCCGCCCAGCGGCGGGGGAGGAGGCGTGTTCTTGTACTCGTCGGTGACCACGATCCCGAGTTGGATGGCGCGATCGCTGACTCCGCCGTGCAGCTGCGCCAGATCGCTTGCCAATTCGTCGGTGTGCGGTGGCCGGCCCAAGTACTCTTGGAAGAACCCGTCAATCAAATTCGTGTAGTATTCGTCGCTGCTAAGGAAGCTGTTCACGACGTCGCGTTCGGTCATCTGGTGCGTATCGAGCAGGTTATCCCAATACTGCAACCCTTGCGAATCGGCGGCGCGGTTGAGCAATCGCTGGTAGAGCGCCTGGACCCACGCTTTATTGGTGCCGCCGGCGGAAGCAAAGAACTCGGGCGAACTGATCATGCCCGCGATCACCGGCTCCGGACCGCCATACACCTTCCACACCTGGTCTCGCCAGTAGGCCAGGCCGCTGGCGTCGGGCGTACGCAGCAAGAACTGGCTGTAGTAGTTCGTGATGATTGGGTTGAGCCGTTCGTCGCTTTCGATAATGCCTTGCGCTACCACCGCCAACGACGAACCGTTTTGAATCAGGTTCGTCCAGTACTGCAACCCGGCGTCGTCTGGATCGCGATTCAACACCTGCTCGTACAGCTTGCGGACGTTGCTCGCGTCGTGCGACATGATCCGTACCGTGACCGCGTTGCTGTTGGCATGACCGTCGTTGGCCATGTAGGTGAACTGGTCCAAGCCTCGGAAGCTCGCGCCCGGCGTATAGTTGAACGAGCCGTCGGCGTGCAACAGGAACGAACCGTAGGCCGGCGGGGAGACCAGCACGGCGGTCAGCGGGTCGCCGTTGGGGTCGGTATCGTTGCTCAGCACGCCGATCGCAGCCGTCGAAGAACTGGTCTTGGCGTAGCTGATTTCCAAGAAATCGGGCTGCGCGGTCGGCGGCGCGTTGACGAAAATCTTGAAGGTTTGCGTCGGGGATGTATCGACGCCGCCGTTGGCCGTGCCGCCGTTGTCGTGCAGGGCGACCGTGACCGTGGCCGCGCCGAACTGCCCCGGCGCCAGCGTATACGTCAATGCGCCGGTCGCCGCGTTGATTGAAGGCTGGACAGAGAACAAGGCGTTGTCGTTGTTCGCAACCTGGAAGTTCAGCGTTTGAGCCGCTTCGATGGCGTCGATGCCGGCGCTAAGCTGCGAGACGAAGTTTGGCGCGACGTGGGCGCCTGTGTTCTCCGTGACGAACTGGTCTCCGCCCACCATCACGAAGCTCGGCGCGTGGTTGACGAAGCCGGCGACGATTTTGAAGACTTGCTTCGCCGAGGTATCGACGCCGCCGTTGACCGTGCCGCCGTTGTCGTGCAATTGCACAGTGACGTTGGCCGTGCCCGAGGCGTGCGGAGTCAACGAGTACCGCAACGTTCCGGTCAGCGGGTCGATTGTCGGCTGCGAGACGAACAAACCGTTGTTGTCGTTGGTGACAATGAAATTCAGCGCCTGGCCGACTTCCTTGGCGCCGGGGCCCGGGCTGATATTGGTCGCAAAGTTGGTCACGGTTTGCGGCGGGGCGTTTTCGTTGACCGTCTGGTCCGGGCCGATCGTGAACGACGGCGCCTGGTTGACGAAGTTGACGGTGATCTTGAAGGTCTGCGGCGGCGACGTATCGACGCCGCCATTGGCCGTTCCCGCGTTGTCTTTCAGCTTGACCGTCACCGTCGCCACGCCGGCCGCGAACGGCTGCGGCGTATAAGTCAGCGTGCCGGTCACAGGATCGATCGCAGGAGGCGTCGAGAACAGGTTGTTGTTGTCGGTGGTGACGAGGAAGGTCAACTGCTCGGTGCTTTCGCTGGCCGGCCCCGGGCTGATCTGCTTCGCCCAGCCGGTCACGGTCTGCGCCGGCGCGTTTTCGTTCACGACCTGGTTCGGCCCGCCGACAAAGCTGGGGGCGTGGTTGACGAAATTGACGGTGATTGTGAAGGTTTGTTCCGCCGAAGTGTCGATGCCGCCATTGGCCGTACCGCCGTTATCATGCAACCGCACGTGCACGGTCGTCGTGCCGAAGGCGTTGAGCGCCGGAGTGTAAGTCAGCGTGCCGGTTTGCGGGTCGATGCTCGGCCCCGCGGCAAACAAGGAGGAGTTTTCCGCGGTGACGATGAAATTCAGCGTTTGTCCCGCTTCGTTGAACCCAGGCCCCGGCGAAATCGAAGTGGCCCAGCCGACGACGGTCTGAGCGGGCGCGTTTTCGTTGACCGTCTGATCTCCGCCCGCCACGAAAGTCGGAATGTCGTTGACGAAGTTCGACGTCAGCTTGAACGACTGCGAGGCCGAGGTATCGACGCCGCCGTTGGCCGTGCCGCCGTTGTCGTGCAGCTTGACGCTGACGTTCGTTGAACCGCTGAAATTCTGGGCGAATTGGTAACGCAGCGTACCAGTCGCCGGGTCGATCGACGGCGGGACCACGAAGATATTCGGATTATCGGGCGTGACGATGAAATTCAGCGTCTGGCCTGGCTCGGCGTTGCCTTGGCCCGGGCTGATCTGAGTGGCCCAGCCAGGGATGACTTGCAACGGAGAATCTTCGTTGACGGCCTGGTCGGGGCCTTTGACGAACGACGGCGGCTGATTGACGAACTGCACGTTGACCGTGAACGTTTGCGAGAAGGAGTCGATGCCGCCGTTGGCCGTGCCGCCGTCGTCATGCACAGTGACGGTGATGTGGGCAATCCCCGAGTTGAAGGCGACCGGGGCGTACTTCAGCGTCGCGGTGGTGTTGGGACTCGTGTAGGTGATTGTCGGATTCGGCACGACGGAGGGATTGTCGGACGTGGCCGTAACCGTCAGATTCTGCGACTCGCCCAATCCGGAGGCGATGCCGGACAAGTTCAACGTTTGTTGAGCCGCGTTTTCCAGAATGCTCTGGTTCGGAATCGGGTTCAGGCTGGGCGGATCGTTGATCAAGGCGACCGTCAGCGTCGTCGTCGCGACCAATGAGGTATCGTTGCCGCCGTTGGCCGTGCCGCCGTTGTCGTGCGCGACGACCGAAATCGTCGCGACGCCGAACACGTCGGGATTGAGCGAGAAGTGCAACGTCGAGGTCGTCGCGCCCGGCGCCGCCGGGTCGAGCGTCGGCTGAACCGAGAACAAGTCGGGCCGATCGGTAGTGACGGTGAACGTGACCGTTTGGCTGAACGGCGATTGGATTTCGATCGGTTGTCCCGGCGAGATGCCCGTCACGAAGTTGGTCAGGCTGATCGGGGCCGCATTGCTGCCGCCGGGCGATCCGCCGTTGGCGATGACGGTATTGTTTTCGAGCACGCTTTGGTTGGTCGCGAGCGTGAATTGGGGCGGCTGATTGACCAATTTCACGTTCAGCGTGGCCGTGGCGCTGGTCGTGCTGAACGAACTGAAGCCGCCCGTGGCGCCCGGTCCCGACAGGTCCGCCGTGGTCCCCGCCGTGCCGACGACCTGATCCCAACCGTAGAAGGTGATCGACGCCACGCCCGCGAAGCCGGGATTGGGCCAGAAGCGCAGTTGATCGCTGGCGGGCAAGAGCAACGCCTGATTCAAGGCGACTCCGGCAATGGTGGTCCAACTCGTGCCGTTGGCCGAGTATTGCCAGACGCCGCCCGCGCTGGGCGAGACGCCGGTGACGGCGATCCCTTGCTGTCCGCCGGCGAACGTGTCGACCGTGAGGAAATTCGCGCCGGCTGTGGCGAGCATTGCGCTGATCAAACTGCCTGCCGGAGGCGTATTCGCCGGCGGAACGTTTTCGAGGATGGCGGGGAAGCTTGGGCTGCCGGCTCCAAGTACCGGCGCCCGATGGATCGGCACGCCGGTCAACG
>DASZUP010000823.1:0-21517 GCA_035547635.1 Pirellulales bacterium | reverse complement strand
GGCTTTGCCGGGAACGTTGCAACCGCCGCCCGACGACCCGGGCGGGCCGGCTTACTTTGCCATCTGGCGCACCGACGGCGAAATCCTGAAAGCCTCGACGCCGGCGCCGCAGGTTTCGTTGGAAGACTTGCCGGCCGATCTGCTGGACGGCGAGTTTATCTTTGAGCGCCGTCGAGACCGGCGCGAGGTCGTTCTGGGCGGCCCCGAGTTGACCCTGATCCTGGTCGGTCGCCCCATCGGGCGCGAGATTCACGAACTTAACAGCCTGGCTGCGCAACTGGCGATGATCGGCATTCTCGTGACCACGGCCGGGATCGTGGGGGGCGCCGTGCTGGCTCGACATGTCGTGCAGCCGCTGGAAGAAATGAGCGCGACGGCCGCGTCGATCTCTGCCGCCAATCTTTCCGAACGCATCGATCCGACGACGTTCGATTGCGAATTGCAGGGACTGGCCGGCACGCTGAACGAAACGTTTGCGCGGCTG
This sequence comes from Pirellulales bacterium, assembly GCA_035547635.1. Classification (GTDB taxonomy): domain Bacteria; phylum Planctomycetota; class Planctomycetia; order Pirellulales; family JAICIG01; genus JAICIG01. Next base: position 21,033 of record DASZUP010000823.1, on the reverse strand, counting down.
GAGGCGGCCTTCGAACGGCAAAGCCGCTTTACGGCCGACGCCTCGCACGAACTGCGCACTCCGCTGGCTGTTCTGACCAGCCATCTTGAGTATGCCCTGAGCCGCAAATCGCTCGACGCCGATCAGCGGGAGTCGCTGGAAGCCTGCCAGCGCGCCTGCCGGCGGATGAAATCGCTGGTAGACGCGTTGCTGCTGCTGGCTCGCGCCGACGCCGGCGGCCTGGCGGCGGTCCGGCAGTCGTGCGACCTGGCCAGCATTGTCGAAGAATGCGTCGACATGCTGCGGCCCCTGGCTGCGGAAAAGCGGGTAGAAGTAGTTCTGCACGCCGATGACGCCTGCGAGTTCGACGGAGACCCTGCGCTGGCGGCCCAGTTGGCCATGAACCTGGTGGGCAACGCCATCCATTACAACCGCCCCGATGGACGCGTGACGGTCTCGGTCCACAGCGAAGACGCCGACGCACTGCTGGTCGTCGAGGACACCGGGCCCGGCATTCCGTTAGAGGACCAGCCGCACTTGTTCGAGCGTTTCTATCGCGTCGACCAGTCGCGGTCTCGAGAAGATGGCGGCAACGGACTCGGGTTGTCGATCGCTAAAAGCATCGTCGACGCCCACGGCGGCAAAATTTCATTTACCAGCCAGCCTGGAGAAGGCAGCCGTTTCGAGGTGCGGCTGCCGTTGCACGCCCCCGCGACCGGCAACTCGGACCGCACCGATTGAATGAAACTCTTGCGCTCTCTCGCCCTGGCGGAGGGAACATCGCCGTTGCTCGCATGGCGGCGTCTTTCGGCAAAAAAAAAGGCCGCGGGCTGGGTTGCTGGCAGCCCGCGGCTCGCGATGGGGCGATCAAACGCCTGGAAGCGTTATCGGCGCTCCGCCAAGGCAAGCTGAAATTTTTAAGTAAATCCGTTTGACTCCCCCCGTCAACGGCTTTTTGGCGATGCTAAGGGCCCCTTCGTTGGGTTCAGCCCAGCCCCAGCAACAGGCTGACGCCAAGCAAGACGAGCACAGCCAGCGCCACCGCAGCCATCCGCCACTGCCGGTCGGTTAGCCAGCCGCAGGCCAGTATGATCACTCGAACGATGGGCGTTGCCATCAATGTCAGAATGCCCAAATTCATCAAGGCGCCAGCGTTGCCGCCAAGCGCGTCGTCAACCGTCTTGAGCAACGCTTGCGGCTGAATCGGCCGGGCCGGCGCCGGTGAAAGCCAGGCGGCCGCCAAACCGCCCGCCAGCAGCAGCCCGCTCAGCACCAGGCCAACGAGCAGGCTGTAATGGACCGCGTGCTCCAATCTTCGCGAGCAGTCGGACGTGGGCGTCATGCGTTTCCTCCCGCCCACGCGCGGTACATCATTTGCGCCGCGACGGCCGCCAGCAAGACGGCAAACAACCTTCGTACCGCGCGTCCGCCGACATACTGATTGATCACTGAGCCGAGGGCCGATCCGGCCAATACGCCGAGTACGGCCGAGGAGGTGACCACGGCCTCGATTTGCCCGCGACCATAATACAGGGCCGCGCTGGCCACGGCCGTGACGCCGATCATGAAATTGGAGGTCGCCGCCGCGGCCTTCATCGGCACGTTGGAAACCAGGTGTAAGGCGGGCACTTTGAACACGCCGCCGCCGATGCCCAACAAACCCGACAGGTTGCCCGCGACAAATGCAATGCCGAGCGCGGCCGGCAGCCGCTCGACCCGATATGCCACCAGGCCGCCTTCCGCCGCGTCCTGGTATTGTGCCCCGAGAAAACCAATTTCGACGGAGTCCGATTGCCGAGCACGCTCTTGCGCGTCGGCAGGCGGCGAATTCACGGGGTCGCTTGCGGAGCTGCGGCCGCCGGCGCTGCTCTCCGCGGCGCGCCCTTTCCACATCAGCACGGCCGTGGGAACCAGGACCAGGGCAAAGATGCCCTCGAGCGGACGCGGAGCAATCAACGCGGCCGTCAATCCGCCGGAGATCGCGCCGACGGTCGTGGCCACCTCCAGCGTCATGCCGAGCCGCATATTCGCGGTGCCGCGCTCGACGTTGGTGCTGGCCACGGCGCTGGAGGTGGCGATGACGGTCACGATACTCGTCGCCACGGCATAGTGCATCGGCAGGCCGAGCGCGAGCACGAGCAGCGGCACCAGAAACACGCCGCCGCCGGTGCCGAGCACCGCGCCGAGCACGCCGGTTCCCAGCCCCGCCCCCAAAGTCGCCAGGATTTGCGTCGTTTCGCTCATGAGCTTGTGGCGGACAGCCAGGCGTAAAGCGAGTCGCCGATCTGGCGGTAGCCGGCCGGCGCCGGATGCACGCCGTTGTTCAGGCGTAGAACCTGCTCGCCGTCGGCCTCAATCGGCTCCCGAGCGGTCGGATAGTTCCGAAGGCAATCGAGATTGATGTACGCCGGAATCAGGTGCACGCCTTCGTCCTCCCGTCCGGAGAAAGCGGCCAGCATCCGCTCGACCAGACGGTGCTGGTTGCGCTTGTACTGCCACCGGGTCTGGCCGCTGGCGTAGTTCGCGCCGAACGCGTCTTGAGTCGCGGCGGGCGGCACGGGCAGCATGGCGGCAATCCGCGTGGTCGGAGTTGCCTGGCGAATCATTTTCACCACCGCTTCATAGTGGGTCAGCATATCGTCGATCGTGCTCTCGAGCGTTTCGTCCGTCGCCCGGAAAATGTCGTTGGGCCCCAAGAAAATCGTCACCACGTCGGGAAATCGACCTTCGTTCGCCGCCTGGCAATAACGGGCGAAATTGAGCGCCGGATTGCCCCCGTCCTCCGCATACAGAAATGGGCTGCCGCGATCTTTGTAATCGCCGCCGGGAGCGCCCGGCTTGTAGTGCGTGGCGAAGCGTTTGGCCGTCCAGCCGCCGTAACCTTCATGGCGAACATGCTCGGGCTGATTCTCGGGATGGTGCGAACCGACGAGCTTCATTTTGGCGCCCGCCTTCTCGGCGAGTTCTGCGACCCGGGCGGGATATACCGAGGCGTGCGTCAGGCTGTCGCCGATCATCAGCACTGACAGGTCCGTCTTCGCTTCGGCAACCACTCTCAGTTCGCAGCGGCCGCTGGCGATAAGCTCATTCTGCTCGTTGCGGACGGTTAACTCGAAAGGATGGCTGCCGACGTCCTGCGCGGCGGGCGTATACGTCCAGCGTTCCGACTGCTGCCGGCCTTTCGCACACGCGACGTCGAACGCGTAATTATCCGGGTTCAGGACCAAGGTTACGTTATCGAAATAGACGTTCATCTGGTGACCGACCACGGCGTAAATGGTCGGGGGCAGCGTCAGCCGCACTGGGCCCGGTACGTCGTGAGTCGCCTCGGCCGTGCCCGGCGCTGGGTCGGCGGCCGAAAGTGCAAAGGGCGCGCCGGCCAGCACGACCAGCGACAAAAGAGTGGGGAACCAGTTGATCTGCATGAGTTGGGGCATCGGCGAAGTTCTCTGAGGGTGGTATTCCGTTCACGCTTGCTCAGGCTCTGCTTAGCCGCGAGCCGGCGTGCTCTCTAGTTTAGCATGGTCCGCTCCAATTGATTCCCGCCGCCCGGTGCGGTAGCGTGGGGGCTGTGGCGGGAGCTAGAGGCGACGGAGAACGGCTATCGTGCTGCGAATTCTGGGATCGCAAAAGACGCTCTGCGACGGCTTGAGCCGCCGCGAGTTGCTGCAAGTGGGCGGGTTGGGCATGTTCGGACTCGGCTTGTCGGACGCCCTGCGTCTGCAAGCCCGTGCGACGGAAGCAGGCGGCCCGGCATTCGGCAAGGCCAAGTCGTGCATAATGCTGTTCCCGTTTGGGTCGCCGCCCCAGCATGAAACGTTCGATCCCAAGCCCCAGGCGCCCGTCGAAGTTCAGGGCGAGATGGGGGCCATCTCCACCTCGGCGCCGGGCCTGGAGATTTGCGAAGGCCTGCCGCAGGTCTCGCAAATCATGGACCGGGTAACGGTCGTCCGCTCGATGACCCATCCGTATCCGGTCCACGGCGTCGCTTATGCGCTGACCGGCATGCCGACCTACACGCCGGCCATCGAAGCGATGCCGCGAGCGTTGGAACACTGGCCCTTTCTCGGTTCGATCGTCGATTACGTCGGCGACCGGGCAGCCGGCGGGCGATCTCCCGAGGTGCCGCGCAATCTCGGTTTGCCGTGGCAATTCGGCTCCAAAAGCAGCCTGCCGACGCTGGCGGGGCCGTATGCCGCGTTTCTCGGCCAGGCGTACGACCCGGTCTGGACCGACTTCGACGGCAAGGGGACGAAAATCGTTCCCAAGTTGACCGACAATCAAACCAACGACGTTTACGATCCGTTCGCCGGCGTGGCGCCCGACGGCAAGTTCAAGCTTTCCGCCGCCGGCGAGTTGCCGGCCGGACTGTCACTGCAGCAACTCGGTTTGCGGCGTTCGTTACTCTCGCAGTTCGACCACGCCCGGTCTTGGATGGGAGACGACAAACGAGTTCAGACATTCGACAAATATCGGGAAATGGCCTACTCGCTGATCTCCAGCAGCAAGGTTCGTGACGCGCTTGACGTCGGGCGAGAACCGGCGGCCGTGCGAGATCGATACGGAATGACGCTGTTCGGCCAGGCTGCCTTGGCCGCGCGGCGATTGGTCGAGGCGGGCGGGCGGTTCGTATCGGTGTTTTGGGATCCGTTTGAACCGTTCGGCGGCTCGTGCTGGGATACGCACGCCAATCATTTCCCGCGGCTCAAACAGTATCTGCTGCCCGTCTTCGACCAGACCTATTCGGCCTTGATTCGCGACCTGGACGAGCGCGGACTGCTCGATGAGACGCTGGTGATTTGCATCAGCGAACATGGCCGTACGCCCAAGATCGACTCCAAACCCAAGGGGGCCGGCCGGCACCATTGGTCGAGAGTTTATTCGGCCGTGTTCGCCGGCGGCGGAATTGCCCGCGGCAAGACGGTCGGCAGCAGCGACGCGCAAGGCGGCGAGGTGCGAGACACGCCCTTTTCGCCGAAGGACGTGTTGGCCACGTCGCTCTACCTGCTCGGCATCGACCCGCACCTGATGGTCGCGGACCTTCAAGGCCGGCCATTGCCCGCCGTCGGAAACGGCGTCGTGCGGCGAGAGTTACTGGCCTAGACGCTCGGCGTCGTCAGGCCGCCGGCCGTTGGCTTCTCGGCGCCTGCAAGGCAATCGGCGCCAACGTCTCGCCCGCGTGCGTCGTGAGCGAGACATGGTCGGCGCCAAGCCTCCAAACCGCTTCGAGTTCTTCAAAGATAAACCGCCGGCCGACATAAAACCCTTCGCGGACCAGCACCGTTTCTCCGGCGATGGTCGCCGAGCCCAATCCCCGTTCAGTAATCGCGTCGAGTACGCACTGACGAACCTGATGGATTTCCATTCGCAAAAGACCCCCGATGCGTATAGTTCCTTCGACAAGCCATCATCGGCTTGCAGGGCTTGCTTGGCTTGAGCACGCAGGCTGCGGCCCGTTACAGTCTTGCCAGCTTGCCTCGCTTGGCGCGAGATCGCGTCAGGCAGACAATCTGCGCAGTTGGCCGCCCAACAAGCAGACCGGCTTCCGGACGCTCATGATTGTGGGCTGCCAGTCGCCACTGCGTCGCTCAGGGCGAGCAGAGTTGCGGCCTTCATGCCGTTGCGAGCCGCACTGAAGGCATCTGCGGATTGTCGCCGCAGATGCCCTGAATCTGTTGACGTTCGTGCTGCGTTCGTTTCATAACCCTCCGAACCTGCAAGGCGGAAACTTCAAATCCGTCCAGCTCCAGGCTCGCCGCGATGTCATTTGCGGACCCATGTGGGTGCAGGCGAATGCGCTCAAGAATCAGTTTCGATGTTTCCGTCGTCATGCGGGCCATCACGAAATCCCTCCCAGGACCGACGCGACGAGGCAAGACATTGCGGGCCGCTTCGATCCGACCATGGAACTCTTCACGAAACGGCAGCAAAACGTGTGCCCTGGGAAAGTCGTGCCAGCGCTTTCCCTGGTCTCATGATTGAGATTGGCAACGGGTAACCGCGCGGGTGGTTCGCGGCGGAGGGAAACGACGCTCCCACAGAGTTGGGCTTCGCCGAGGCTCGCTCTCAGGCCCGGCAACCCCTAGTCTAAGAATGTCATTGTCCAACTCAGCGAACTGTCGCCGCTTCGCCATCAGCACAGCCTCGGATTTCGCAATTCAGGAAGGGGGGAGACGTAGCTGCGCTTGAACGCGGGGCAGCATGAATGCCTCCCAGTTGCAACTTTTTGATGCTTACTCGCTGGCCGGATTCCCATCGAAACGTCGACAAGGGTGGATGGATCTTGATATTCTGGAACGCAGACGGGGCGGGGCGTTTTCGGGGAGAGGGAGCGTCTGCGCGCCGGCGCCCCGGTGCGTCTGAGCGGTTGGATGGGAGTCGATGCAGCACATGATCGATCATTCAGGAAAACGAAACAGGCCGTTGCCCGTAGCGAGCCGTTTGGCGGGCGCGCTACTGCGCGCGCAACCGCTGGTGATTCTGGTCTGGCTGGCCATCACATCGCCGGTCCGCGCCGAAGCGACCTTTACGACCGACGTGATGGCGGTGCTTTCCAAGGCCGGCTGCAACATGGGCGTCTGCCACGGCAACCAGAACGGCAAGGGGGGCTTCAAGCTCTCGCTCCGCGGCCAGGATCCGGAATTTGATTTCCTGGCTCTGTCTCGAGAGCAACTCGGTCGACGCGTCGATCTGCTGCAGCCCGAGCGCAGCTTGATCTTGCAGAAGCCGACGGCTCAAGTCGCCCACCAAGGAGGCCGCCGCTTCGGTCCCGATTCCGCCGAGTACCGCATCCTGCACGATTGGATCGCCGCGGGCATGCCCGCCACGCCGCCCAGCGCGCCTCAGTTGGAGCGAATCGAAGTCGCGCCGACGGAAGCCGTGCTTGTGGAACCGGCGGATCGCGTTCAATTGAAAGTCGTCGCCGTCTCTTCCGATGGCGCCCGGCGCGACGTGACGAGCCTGGCCGTCTTTGAACCGGCCAGCCCGGTCGCCGCGGCCAGCCATGACGGTTTGCTGACGCGCGAGACGACCGGCGAAACCACCGTTCTGGTGCGTTACCTGGAAGCCCAGGTCCCGGTGCGGATCGCCTTTGTGCCGGCGCGGCCGGACTTTGTGTGGAGTAATCCGCCGGCGGCGAACTATGTTGACCAGCACGTCTTTGCCAAGCTCCATACGTTGCGGATGAATCCGTCCGAACTGGCCAGCGACAGCGTGTTTCTGAGGAGGGCGTTCCTCGACGCGCTCGGCGTTCTGCCGACGGCGGAAGAGGCCCGGGCGTTTCTTGCCGACGCTCGCCCCGATCAGCGAGCCCGGCTGATCGACGCCTTGCTCGAGCGGCCGGAATTTGCCGACTGCTGGGCGCTCAAGTGGTCTGACTTGCTGCGGAACGAAGAAAAGGCGCTGGATCAAAAGGGGGTCCAAACTTATCACCACTGGATCCGCCGCAGCATCGCCGACGGCAAACCGCTCGACCAGTTCGTCCGCGAGCTGGTGATGGCCCGCGGCAGCACCTATACCAATCCCCCGGCGAACTTCTACCGCGCGAATCGCGATCCGGTAACGCGAGCCGAGGCGGCCGCGCAGTTGTTTCTGGGCGTGCGGCTGCAATGCGCCAAGTGCCACAACCATCCGTTCGATCGCTGGACACAGGGCGATTACTATCGCTGGGCCGGCTTCTTTGCCCGCGTGCAGTACAAGATCGTCGACAACCGCCGCGGCGACAAAAACGATGGCCATGAGTTTGACGGCGAGCAGATCGTCTGGATGTCGGACCAGGGCGAAGTGAAAGATCCCCGCACGTTGCAGGCCATGGAGCCGTGCTTCCTTGGGGAACCGGCGCCCCGCCTGGCGCCCGAGCAGGATCGCCTGGAAGAACTGGCCGCGTGGATTACCGATGCACAGAACCCGTTCTTCGCCCAGGCCCAGGCCAACCGGATCTGGTATCACTTGCTGGGCCGGGGCGTCGTCGAGCCGATCGACGATTTCCGGGCTACCAATCCCGCATCGAACCCGCCGCTACTGGAGGCCTTGGCGGCCGACTTTGTCGCCAGCGGCTTTGATCTGAAGCATCTGGTTCGCACGATCATGAACTCGCGGACGTACCAGTTGGCCGCGACGCCGAACGAGACGAATGCGAACGACGAGGCCAACTTTTCTCACGCCCAGGTTCGGCGGCTTTCGGCCGAGCAGTTGCTCGATGCGTTGAGCCAGACGACAGGGGCCCCGCTGCATTTTGCCGGCTATCCGCGCGGGACGCGTGCAGGACAACTGCCGGGCGTGCAGGCCATGCGGTTTCGCCGTGGCCAGGCTTCGGCGCAGGACCAGTTCCTGGTGTTGTTCGGCAAGCCGCCCCGATTGTTGACTTGCGAATGCGAACGTTCCGGCGAAACGACCCTCAGCCAGGCGTTTCAGTTGGTGAGCGGACGAACGGTAAATGAACTGCTGACGCGCGAAGACAATCGCCTCGGCCAACTACTGGCTGCGGGCAAGCCCGATGCCGATACGCTCGATGAGCTGTATTGGGCGACGCTCTCGCGTCCGCCGACCGCCAACGAACGCAAAGGCATGACTGCCTACCTGAAACAGGCCGCCGATCGGCGAGCCGGCCTGGAAGACATTCTCTGGAGCCTGGTGAACTCGAAAGAGTTCCTGCTCCGGCAATGAGAAAGCGTTGAGCGAACGAAGGAACCCCTGCGTATGAACTGCCGCGATTATCTTCAAACGGCTTTTCCTCGCCGCCGCTTGCTCAGCATCGGCGGCGCCGGACTGCTCGGTCTGACCTTGCCTCGCTGGCTGGCGGCCGAACAGCGCCGCTCGCCGCCGGCCCGCGCCAAGTCGGTAATCTTCCTCTATCAATTCGGCGGCCCAAGCCATGTCGACATGTTCGACATGAAGCCGGAGGCTCCGGAAAAAATCCGCGGGCCCCACAAGCCGATCTCGTCCAACGTGCCGGGGATTTCCGTCTCGGAGCATTTGCCGCGAGTCGCCCAGGTGATGGACAAGGTGACGCTGGTGCGCAGCATGCACCACGGCATGAAGAACCACAACTCGGCGTCGTACTATGCGCTCACGGGCCACGCGCCGCCGGTCGATGACATCCGCCTGCGAGATTCGCTCGAGCTGTTTCCGGCCTACGGCTCCGTGGTCGACCATCTCTCGCCAGGCGACGCCGGCATGCCGACCTTTGTGGCGTATCCATACGTCATACGCGACGGCGCTGTGACGCCCGGCCAGCACGCCAGCTTTCTGGGCAAAAAGCACGATCCATTTTTGGTGACCGAAGATCCCAACGATAAGAACTTCCGACTGCCCGAGTTGAGCCTGCCGGGCAACCTTTCGCTCGGACGTCTGGAAGACCGCCGCGAATTGCAACGGCTAGTCGACCGCCAGAGCCGTCTGCTGGAAGACTCCGCCGCGGCGCAAGGGCTCGACGCCTACTACGACAAGGCGCTTTCAATGCTCAATTCGCCGCGCGTCAGCCAGGCGTTCAACCTCTCGGCCGAACCGGAGAAACTGCGCGAGAGCTATGGCCGGCATCCGTACGGCCAGAGCTGTTTGCTGGCCCGCCGCCTGATCGAGGCGGGCGTGAAGTTCGTGAACGTTTACTTCTCCAACTCGATCGGCGGGCAAAGCACGACGAGCGGCGGTTGGGACACGCACGGCTTTAATAACACCCGGATGTTTCCGATCATCGAAAAGTACCATCTGCCGATCACCAACCAGACGCTGCCTACCTTGCTCAACGATCTTGACGACCGCGGGCTGTTGGACACTACGCTGGTGGTCTGGATGGGCGAGTTCGGCCGCACGCCCAAAATCAACGACAATATCAGCCGCGACCACTGGCCGCAGTGTTATACGGCGCTGCTGGCCGGCGGCGGCGTGAAGCGAGGCTTTGTCTACGGCGCTTCCGACAAGAACGCGACTTTCCCTGATCGCGATCCGGTGCGCCCCGACGACCTGGCCGCCACCATGTTCCAAATGCTCGGCATCGATCCCCAGACGGAAGTCTACGATCCGGCCAACCGCCCGCTGGTCATCGCCGCCGGCAATCCGGTGACAGGGCTGCTGGCGTGAGCGATGGCGACGCCGAAGCGCCGCAGCTTGTTCGCGGATTGGGCCTGGCGCCGTCGGTGGCCTTGAACGTGGCCAACATGGTCGGCATTGGCCCGTTCATCACCATCCCGGTGTTTCTGCAATCGATGCACGGCCCGCAGGCTCTGCTCGGCTGGGTCGTGGCCGCCGTGCTGGTGCTCTGCGACGGGCTGGTCTGGAGCGAGTTGGGCGCCGCGCTGCCCGGCAGCGGCGGAACGTATCACTTTCTGCGCGAGGCTTTCGGCCGCTATCGTTGGGGGCGACTGGTTCCGTTTCTGTTCATCTGGCAGTTCTTCATCAGCGGCGCCCTGGAACTGGCCTCGGGTTATCTCGGCTCGGCTGGCTATTTGAAATTCGCGCTGCCGCACCTCGAGACTGCCCTGGCCGACTGGGGCCTGTCTCACGGAGTCAACTGGCTGGCCGCCGGCGCCGCGCTCGTCGTAACGCTCACGCTCTGCCGCCCGATCCGCGCTATCGGTTGGCTCGGCGTGGTGCTGTGCGCTGGCACGCTGGTCACGATCCTGGCAGTGATCGTTTCCGGGCTGGCCCACTTCGACGCCTCGTTGCTGACGCTGCCGCCCGACGCCTTTGAGATGAACTGGGCTTTCTGGCTCGGCTTGGGCGGGGCGATGCGGATTGCCGTCTACGACTATCTCGGCTATTACAACATCTGCCACCTGGGCGATGAGGTGCGAGAACCCGGCCGCACGATTCCGCGAGCGGTGATTTCGGCCGTGCTGCTCGTCTCGGCGTTGTACCTGACGATGAATCTCTGCATCATCGCGGTGGTTCCGTGGCAAGAGGCGATGAACTCGGAAACGATCGCCGCCGACTTTATGCAGCGTCTGTTTGGCCAGCGGGTCGCCGTGGCCTTCTGCGGGCTGATTCTCTGGACGGCGCTGGCTGGATTGTTCGCCATGACGCTCGGCTACTCGCGTATTCCCTATGCGGCCGCGCGACAGGGTGATTTCTTTCGCCCCTTCGCCTGGCTGCATCCGGTCCATCATTACCCGGCCGCATCGCTGTTGCTGATCGGCGGCCTGACGGCGGCCTTCTGCTTCTTCTCGCTGGAACAGGTCATCAGCGCCGCCGTCACCGTGCGGATTCTGGTGCAGTTCATCGCCCAGATCGTCGCGCTGCACGTGATCCGCACCACCCGGCCCGACGTGGCGTTGCCGTTTCGGATGTGGGCCTATCCGCTGCCCAGCCTGATCGCCTTTGCCGGCTGGCTTTATGTACTTGGCACGGCCGGAGCGTGGCACATTGCCGGAGGGGGCGTCGTGATTGTCAGCGGCACGCTCGCATTTGCACTCTGGCGAGTCTGCAGTCGCGGAGGGACGTAGCTGCGGGATCGGAGCGTTGCGGGGAAGGCATTGAGTATCATCGTCGGTCCGCCAAACGCGAAAGGCGCAGTGAAAGACATGCCTCTCGACAAGGATTCCATTCTCGCCGCATTACGAACGCTCGTCCGGCGAGAGCAGCGACTTGCGGAAGTCGAACGTCCTGCCGGACAGACATGGGAGGCGGACCAGGATCGCCTGAACCCGCCCCTCGACGCGTCTGTTGTCGAAGCCTTTGAAAACCAGCATGGCATTTCGTTGCCGGACGACTACAAGCTTTTCATCACTACGATGGGCAACGGCGGCGCAGGCCCATCGTACGGCCTGTTTCCATTGGGAGAATACGACGACGGTCGAAAGTGGGAAGATGGCTGCTTTGTCGGCGACGTAGGTCAGCCGTTCCCGTTCACGGAAGCTTGGAACCTGCCGCAGAGCTTCTGGGACAAAGAACCTAACCCGCCGCCAGGCACGCCGGTCGAAGAGGAAGACCGGATGACGGCCGCCTGGGATCAGATCCTGGACGAGCAGTATTTTGCGCCCCAGATCATGAACGGCGCCATTCCGCTTTGCCATATCGGTTGCGGACTGTATCAATGGCTGGTCGTCAACGGAGTTCAACGCGGCTACGTCTGGAACGACGGCCGGGCGGACCACGCCGGCCTTTCGCCGCTATTGAACGACCGCGGCGAGCCGATGACGTTTACGGACTGGTATCTGATCGGGCTATGTTCGGACGGCCCTTCGACCAACCGACGCGCCTTGGCGACTTGCCGGAACTACGACGCTGCCGAACTGAGCGCGACCTGGCGTGTGTCGCACTACTTTTCCGAATGGTTCTTCCTGAGTGCCATGGTGATTGGCAGTTTGCCCGGCGTCGCGATAGCCTGCTGGTACGATGGGCCGATTTGGTTGGGCGCTTTGGCGACTGCGGGCGCCGCGCTGACGCTGGTCGCGGGCCTCGACCGGCTGCTCGTGGCGCAACGGAATCGTCGCCAAGGCGACGGTCGGAGCGCAAGTGCAATCGGCGACCATTGATTCTTGAGAAAGCGAAATCCGCACGGCAATGTTCATACGCAATGGCTGTCCTTATCGCTTCGCTGAGTCTATGTGCAGCTGGCCGAAACAACCTGAGTCCGTCACGCCGAAAAACGCGTGGAAAACGAGCAACGACTTGCTAGATTAAGGAAACCGACGATCCGTTCGGTAGGCGTAAGGCCGCAGAGATGTCGTCTGCAGGCGATCAACTGGCCATCCTCAAACCAAGTTAGGGCGTGAGACGAAATGAGCGAAGCAGAAAACCCGTACGCCGCGCCGACGGCGACGCAGCCGCTGTCCGATGCAAACGACATTCAGGAGCCTATCACGCCAGCCGGGCAAGGAGCGAGACTCGCAAACCTGATCCTCGACTACCTGGCTCAATCTGCGATTGGTTTCGTCGTTGGGATCGCAGTCGTGGTCATCGGCGGAGAACGAGCGGCCCAATTCCTTGAGGAAACTCCCGGATTTGTAATCGGCCTGCCCATCTTTCTGGCCTACTATTTTGCGTTTGAAGCGATGACGTCCAGAACCTTGGGGAAACTTGTTACCGGAACGATGGTCGTGAATGAAAAGGGGCAAACTCCAACGATGGGACAGATCGCGGGTAGAACGCTTTGCAGGCTTATTCCTTTCGAGGCATTTTCGTTCTTCGGAAGTCCACCGAGAGGCTGGCACGATAGGATCCCGAAGACGTTCGTGGTCAAAATTCGGTAGCCCGTGCCAGGAAGACTCCCGTCCGGACTCTAGACAGAGAGACATGGATCGCATTTTGCCAATGAATCCGAGTCAGTTGCCATGAGTTCCAATTCCAGGGTAGTGTTTCCTCTATTTGGATGTGCCCCCTAAGCGCATGCTCGTGCCAGCCCGCACAGTCGGCGATCCTTTTATCGAGAGATTCCGACAAAAGCCGCACTCACCCGCCCTGTCATCATGCGCCGCAAGGCGTTAGCCCAGCGACGCCTCCGCTTATCCCTTGCCGGCTCATGGGCGACAGTGAGCCATCGCTCGGCGACTTGGGATCGCAATCTTTTCACTTTAACCATTCGCCGTTTAGCGGCCAGGAACTCGCCTGTAGAACGGGCACGCTACTTGCATGATACGAGGGCATTATGGGCGAATGCCGCCGCGTTCCCAACTTAGCCCTTTTTAGGGAGAGACGCCATGAAGACCTTTTTTCGGGCGTTTGTGCCAGTTTTATTGATCACCGCCGCTGGATGCGAGCACCCTTCCACGGGTGCGGCTGAAGCTACGAAGCACGCACAAGCAGAGGCAATGGTGCGATCAGCGCAGGAGCACCTCGACAAAACAGAGGAAGCCATCGCGATGATCGTCGAGAATTTGTCCAACGGCGAAACAGAGAGGGCGGGACCTGCCGAAGTCGCGCGGCACGATGACAGGCGCCTTTCACCGGAAGAAGCTGAAGCGGAGTTGTTCATGCAGCGCCAGCGGGCCGTCGAACGCTCGCTTTCAAACATTGCGACTGCAGTGGCCAACTCGAAGAAAGGCGTCGGCAGCAACTGCCACTGGAAGGAAGTCTGCACCTACTGGTATTGCAAGAAATGGGGTTCTACCGGCAATGGCGGCACCGCCAAGTGCCTGGAATATGAGTGTGGCGCTACGGAGTGGCGACTTGTTTGCGATTGACCCATTAATGCGCCAGGCAACGGGCGATGCGGCTTCGATACGCGCGTCTCGTGTGTCGGGCGAATTACGGATCCAGAGCAAGTCCTGGATATCGGATCGCACGAGCAACTAAGCTCTCTGATCGCGGATAGCGTTTGATTCCGCAGGCAGTTCGCTGGCCGGTCTCAAGCGTGCATCGGGGTAAGATCAACAACGGTGAGAGTTGCACCTGCTCTTGAGCCGTCAACGCCTTACGCGGCCCGCCGAGACGCGGGTCGCGAGGTTAATGTACAGCGAGCGAGCAAACCGCCCTTTGAATCGCTCCTCTCAAACCGGCGTCACGGCGCTCGCTCTGGGGCCCTTTCCGCCGTCGCCGCCTTGCTGGATTTCGAACTCGACCCTTTGGCCTTCGGTCAGGTTGTCGAATTGCTGATCTGCGACCACCGAATGGTGAAAAAACACGTCCTTGCCGTTGTCCATGGCGATGAAGCCGAATCCCTTGTCCATCACAAGTTTCTTGATCGTTCCCGTTGGCATGTTGCCGCGCCCTCCCGATGTCGTGAACCAACCCGACCTGACGTGTTGCCGGCGCAGCGCGCCGAGCGATAGTCGAGCGTCTCTGATCCAATCAATCTATCCGACTCTCGGCCGAACGCAAGAAAATCGGTCACAGGCTCGTCGATGCCGGCGATCTGGGCGAAAAAACGCCGCTCGGAGAGAAGCTGACGGACCATGATCGTCCGGATGGAATCTTGCGTTTTCATGTGGCTTGAAATCGAGCCGGCCGTCCGGCACGGCCCGCCACACGCTGGCCGTTTTGTTCGTCTCGCTGGCGTAGGTTGTTACGACATGCTGAAAGACGGGATCGGCGGCGACCGGCGGCTCGCTGTCGGAGGTGCGACAAAGTCGTAGTTCATGGTCTCTTCACTCTAAAGGAGCGTCGTCTGATGTCGGGCCGGATGGCAAATCTGAAAACTCGGGCCGATACTTCGCAAGCGCTCGTCCAGTCCTGGCGGGCGCGTCTTGCAGCCAGATGATCTGAAAGGCGCCGTCCATGTCGCCGCCGAATTCGCAGTAGACGCCGAACTCAGCGGCCGGCTGAAAGCGGAAACGGCCATAGAATGCCGGCTCGCCGAGAACGCAAACAAAACGGACGCCCCGCTGGCGCAACAGCTCCAGTCCGTGCTCAATGAGACGCGAGCCAATGCCCTTGCCTTGGAACTCGGGGGCGACGGCGATGGGGCCCAGTCCCATGCCGCCGCCGAGCGGACCGTGTGCTTCGATCACGACGGGCGAGAACAGTACGTGACCTACGATCTGGCCTTCGCATTCCGCCACCAGCGAAAGGAGCTCCGCACAACGTGAGCGGAGGCGTTCGATGAGTTCAGCTTCTCCGTTATGGCCCCACGCAGATGACAAGAAGGCCGCTTCCGTAACGGTTCTGACCGAGGCGAAATCGCTGGTTCGCTCATGTCGGATCAAAACAGCCGATGATTTATCCATGAAGCCTTCTATGTAAAAAAACGACTTCCCCCAAGTCCTGTTGGCGTTTTGCATTGGCAGGCGCGAGGATGAGTCTCGGCCAAGCGCGGCTGCAGTTGGACGCTGCTTGCTTGTGCCGCCACCGGCGCTCGCGCGGCCTGAAACGGATCTTAGACCTGTCAAGACGCCGAGCCTGGCAGCGAATGGCGAGCTTCAAGTCACGGTTCCAAAGACGACTTCGCCCTCGGAAACGGTAGCCCGGACGGTCAGGCAGGGCCGCGGTTCGGTCTCCAGGTCGAACAGCACGAGATTCGCGTTATCGCCAGGCCGCAAGCTGCCTGCCCGTTCGCCAAGTAATCGCGAGGGATGTTCGACGGCCATGGCCACAGCGGTGCGGAGGTCAACCCCAGCAAAGTGCATGACGTTGGCAATTCCTACGCCGATTGGCGCCGAAGCCCCGGCCAACAGTTGATCCTGCCCTGCAATCAGCAACCGACCGTCCGGCATGACCTCAACGTCGCCGCCGCTGCTTGCATGTCGTCCGGGCGGCAAGCCCGCCAACCCCGAGACGTCGCTCACCAGGATACAACGCTCGGGCGTTTTGGCTCGAACCATGGCTTTGACGACCTCGGGGGGCAGGTGATGCCCGTCGACGATCAGGCTGGCCATGAGTCGATCTTCTGCCAATTGGTCCCAAATGTAGTTCGGATGACGCCGCAGGACCTGGTGTGCTCCATTGCCCAAATGCGTGCTCAGCCGCGCACCTGCGTCAACTGCAGCGGCAATCTGGCAGCCGTCGGCTCCGGTGTGACCGACCGCCACAATCACTCCGCTGGCCGTGACCCGACGAATGAAAGCGGGCGCTTCCTCAAAATGAGGCGACATGGTCAGCAATCGGATGCGGCCGCCTGCGGCTTGCTGAAGATGTTCAAACTCTTCCCACGTGGGCCGACGGCAGTGTTCTTTCGGGTGCGCGCCTCGCGGACCGTCATTGCTGTCAAAGTACGGCCCTTCCAGATGAATGCCGGCCACCGCCTGGCCGGCGTGAGGGAAGGTTCGGCAGGCGAAGTCAATCGTCTGCATGCCATGCACGAGGCAATCGAAGCTTTGCGTCGTCAACGTCGGGCACAGCGAGGTCACGCCGAAGGCAAAGTGTCGCCGCACGATCTCCAGAACCTTTTCCGGCGTCAATTCGAAGGAGCTGAATTCCTGGCCGTTGTACCCGTTGACCTGCAGATCGATCCAACCGGGCGCCACCCATGGCAGACGACTGTCGCCTGCCGGTTCGTCAAGCTGCGTTGTGCTTTCGATACAGCGCTGAGCAATTTCCAGGCGCACCGGTCGGCGGTTATCGAAGCGTCGAGCGACGATCTGCATGCAGCAATCCTTCTGTAGCTAGCTGATGGAGCAGCGGCGGCCGCGCGATCACGGTTCGACCGTCCGGAGCAGGCCGAACGGTTCGCTCGCTAGAAGACGGCCTGAAATTGGCCGGTTTGTACGTCGCAACTCCGCATTCCCGTCAACATAACCGCCGCATTGTCGCAACGCCAGAATGACCCGGGGCGCCGTGGGCGCAAAAAAAGGGCCGCTCAGCCCCCCGGCATTGAGCGGCACCCACGAAGGAGCGAAACATCTTAGCCAAATCTGCTTGCGATCCGCCGCGTCTCAAATTGGCGTGCGGCTAGCGAGTGCTTCCGTAGATCACAGCCGTGCGTCCGGCGCCGCTCCATTCATACGGATGCCGGTAGTTGTTCGCGATCCAACCCGGTCCGTAAACGCCCGACTGCCAGGGTATGGGATTCGCCATGGGGCGGGAGTTCGAGAAGCCGTACCATTGCATGGCGGCGATCCGGCGCTGTCGCTGCCACGCTCGGAATTCTGCCTTGCGCCGCACGGCGGCTTTCGGATCTTCGTAGCGGCGCAGTTCCTGTTGGTAAAACCAGACCTCAGGAGTCATCTGGCCCAGCGACTCGGCGCTTTCTGCAGCCAGTTCCGCGTTGGACTTTTCAACTCGGCTCCGCGGCTCTGGACGCATGGTTAACTCATTGCTGGGGCGCGTCGACGCACTGCGAGGCTGCTGCGCTTCAGCAAATACGGCCGGCGTCAGGATGCCGGCGACAACCAGGAAGACGAGTTTCTTCATGGGTCGTTATTTCCTTGACAAAAAAAGCACTTGTTTTAGCTCGTTGTGCCGTTCGCTCGCGGCCTGATCCGGCGCAAGTGCAAGATTTGCGCCTCTGGCAGGCAAGAAGTCTGGTTTTTAGGCCGCCCGCCCCCAGTTCCGAGCCGCGGGTAAGCTCGACAGGGTAGACGCCGCGAACAAACGCGTTGCACCTCAGTAGAGCGCTTTCGGCATTTTCGCTTGGGAACGATAAGCGAGAATCTATCGAAATTGCCGATCGCAGCAGTGATCGCTGCGCGGCAAGGCCTCTCAAGCAAGCTAGGGCAACTAGATAAGCCGACGGGCGGGGCCAAGGATTGCCCGTCAGGCTAGATTTGACTGGCCCAGGAAGCTCCAGAATTCCTGTTCGCCGCCGTGGACCACGAGTACATACAGCCGCGTGCCGTCGGTCCAGGCTGCCGTGGCAAGCCCTCCCGTGCGTTGAGGCAGGCCTGGGGAATGCCCCAATCCGGCGATGGATTGGCTACGCCCCGTGCTCAGGGGCATGACGTACAACGTGCCTTTGGCGCCGGCGGCTGCGATCAACTCATAGGCCACGCCGCGCCGCCCGACGAAACCGCGAACCGACTTCCAGCGGCGGGCCGTTCGAACCGACACGGCGGAGGGAACCGCATACCAGCGCTGAGGAGGCGATTTAGCGACTGATTTCCAAGGGTCAGGCGCGGCGGTGCTATCAAAGGCGTTGGCAGACGCCAGGAGTTGCTCGTAACTGATCGACTGCACCGGGCGAGTCCACCACCAGGCGGCGATGCATACCGCGGCAGCCGCGGCCAGAGCGGCGCCGAGTTGCCAACGCCGCCGAGAAAGCGGCAGTCGCACTCTGACCGGCGGAGACTCAGTCGCTCGCTCCGCCAGCTTCGTCGAGGATTCGGCAGCCGGCGATAGGACGGTCGCAGCTTGCTCGGTGCGTTCGAGCTCCGCCTGCCGCAAACGCTTCAGCAGGCGTTCGGCCAGGCCGTCAGGCGCGGGCCCCTGATCCATGGCGCCGGCAAGGGCGTCATCCAGGGCGGCCACGCGAACCCGCAATTCGGTCCATTGCGGTTGCCGTGCAATCTCGTCGGCAAGCGGAGCGACTTCGGGCAATTGCCAATCGCGACCTTCGGGGTCGAAGCGGCTCGGCCGACAGACCTCGATTGCCTGGCGGAAATCCTCGGGCGTCGGAGCCTGCTGGCCGCTGGAGTACGGACGGTTCGATTTTGGATCGTGGTCCATTGCGTTGACCTCTAGCCCCTTGGGCCCCAAGCTTCCGGCGCCCCTGCGCTGTGAGCGCCTTGCACATGCACGGCGCGGGTCCGTCCCGCCGCATGCAATTCTGACTCGAACAGCCGAGATTTGAGTTGGGACTTGGCTCGCGACAGCCGGCTCATGACGGTTCCCGGCGGCAACTCCAACTTCTCGGCGATCTCGCGATACGAACAACCTTCAAAGTAGAACAGCAACAGCACGGCCTTGAAGTCGTCGGTCAACTCATCAAGGGCCGCTTGCAGCCGTTGCTGGTCGATTTCGGCGGCGGGCGGCGGTTCTTCGGCAATGCTGTCCATGTCCAACTCGACGGAGGCCGCCGCCAGCGGCGTCCGCTTGCGGCAAGACTTGAAATACGCATTCCGCAAGATGGCGAGCAGCCAGGCTCTCGCGTGCTCCGCGCTGCGTAATTGATCGAGCTTGAGCTGAGCGGCCAGAAACGTCTGCTGGGTGAAATCCTCGGCGTCGCACCCGTTGCCCGAAAGCCGAAAGGCGTACCGGTAAACGGCCGCGTGATGATCCGCGACCAGCGTGGCGATGTCCAACTCTGGGGGACTCGCCGCCGAGGGATTTTCTGTCGAGGGAATCACTTCCTTGGGATCCACATCCGCTCGATCCACTGTCGGTGGATTCTCCGTCGGGAGGTTCTCCGCCATATTGCGCCTACGTCAGATAAGAGCCCCGAACCGTACCAAATATTCCCTGCTGCTCCTGAGATTTCGTGAAAAATAAGCAATACTTGCGCGCCCCACTCGGAAACCTTGGAAAAATTGTATCCGAGCGGGAATAAATCCCCAAGCGTTGGGATCAAAGGGGATGCACGCCGTTAGCGCAGGACGGACCTGCACGTGGCTCGGCACAAACTCGAAGACAAGAAAAGGGTTTCGCAATGAAAAAAATTGCACTGTTCAGCATGTTGTTCGGTCTCGGTCTGTTCACTTTCGGTTGCGGCGAAGCGGCCAAGCAGCCCGAGCCGGCCCCCGCCGCAGCCCCCGGTGCGGAAGCAGAGACGACGACCCCCGAAGAAATGAATGAAGAGGAGAAGGGCGACGCAGCGGTTCCGGAAGAGAGCGCGCCGGAAGCCGAAAAGGCCGACGCTGAAAAGGAAGAAGCCAAGGCCGACGAGGAAAAGGCTGAAGCCGAAAAGGAAGAAGCCAAAGCTGACGAAGAGAAGGCCGAAGCGAAGGCCGACGAAGAAAAGGCCGAGTAGTTCTCCTGCTCCAGGCTTGTCATCGCCGCGGCATGGCCATCATGTCGCGAGCAAGCTAGCGAACCACGGCAAGGGAAGGACGTCAATGCGACGCCCTTCCCTTGTTTTTTGCGCACGTCGGCCGCCCCGCTGGCGAATCGAGGCAAAGCGGTGAATGGAAGCCGGTCTCCAGTAACTCCGAATCCCGTGCACGCGACTGCGGCGTTGGATACTAGGGCAGAATCTGCTCCAGCAGCGCGGCCAGACGCCAGCCCGCTTTGTGCAATTCTTTCTCGGCGACCTCGGCGGCAAACGCCGGGTAGCTATTCCCGTCGGCCTTGGCCGTGCCTGAAGCCAGCGTTTCGCCATGGCTCTCGTGCACTTGAATGTCCTCGTACGTCAGCCGCTGGTGCGCTTGCCTGGCAATCGGCAGGATCTCGTTGGCAAGCGCCTCGGCCCATTGGCTCGGATCAAGCATCGGATCGAGTTTCCATTGCTCGGGCTCGCGTGCGGCCAAAAGCTTCGGCAGTTGCTTGTTGCTCACCGCTCCCAGTGCCGGGCGTTCGGCCTTCAGCTTTTCTTTCCACGCGTCGATCGCGGAGAGGGCCGCCGCCTTGTCCCAAAACAGATGCAGCGAATCTGCGACCTCGCCGTTGTAGTGACGCGGCCAACCGCTCAAACGCGGCGTCAGCACAAGGTGCAACGTATTGCCGCCCTGGTCAGGAGTTCCTGCGGCGCCAGCATCGGGATTGACGGGACGGCCCTGTTTGTCGAATGGCAGCAGCGCCGCTTGCGCCAACGTCAAGCCATCGAGCAAAGCATCGATTTTTACGGCCACCGGTTTGCCCGCCAGTCGATGGTCG
>DASZUP010000822.1:0-9609 GCA_035547635.1 Pirellulales bacterium | reverse complement strand
TATCGCCGTGCTGGAAGACTGCGGCTATATGGCGCGCGCGGCGTACCTGATGGACAAGCTGATGGTCCGCGTCGGTCTGAGCGGCAAGTCGTTCATTCCGCTGCTGTCGTCGTTCGCCTGCGCCATACCGGGCGTGATGGCGACGCGCGTGATCGAGAATCGCCGCGACCGGCTGACGACGATCCTGGTCGCTCCGCTGATGAGTTGCAGCGCGCGGTTGCCGGTCTACACGCTGCTGATCGCCGCTTTCATTCCCAACCGCTCTTACGCCGGCGGCGTGCTTGGCTTACAGGGCCTGACCATGACGGGCATGTACCTGGTCGGCATTCTGGCGGCGGTGCTGGTGGCGCTCGTTCTTAAAAAGACGCTGCTGCGCGGTCCAACCCCGCCGTTCGTGATGGAGCTGCCCAGCTACAAGCGGCCTTCGCCCGGCCTGGTTCTGTATCGCATGGCGGAGCGAGGCTGGGCGTTTATTCGCCGCGCCGGCACATTGGTCGTCGCAGTATCGATCGTCGTCTGGGCGGCCTTGTATTACCCGCACAATGCCGCACAGGTCGAAGCGCCGTACCGCGCGCGTCAAAAATCGCTTGAAGCACTGTTGGCGGATCTGCCCGAGCACAGCCCCGAGCGTGACGCGCTGCAAGCCGAACTGGACGAAATTCCCAACCAGATTCTCGGGGCGTACAACCGGCAAAGCATTCTCGGGCAGATGGGCCGGGCGATCGAGCCGATCGTGCGCCCGTTGGGTTGGGACTGGCGGATCGGCTGCGCGGTGATTGCCTCGTTCCCTGCGCGCGAAGTGGTCGTCGCTACGCTGGGCGTGATCTACGATCTGGGCGAGGAAGTCGCCGACGATGAAGAAGAAGGACAGAACCGGCTGCAGACGGCGCTCAAGCAGGCGGAGTGGGACGATGGCGGCGAGCCGGTGTTCAATATCCCCGTGGCGCTGTCGATCATGGTGTTCTTCGCGTTGTGCGCCCAGTGCGCTTCGACGCTGGTGATCATCAAGCGCGAGACCAACAGTTGGGCCTGGCCGACGTTTACGTTCGCCTACATGACGGGGCTGGCGTATTTGGGCGCCCTGGTCACGTATCAGCTCGGCATGTGGCTTTCAGCATAAGGACGACGAGCGATGAACTTCGGCTGGCAAGACGTGGCGGCGCTTGCAATCGTTGGCTTCGCGGCAATGTATTTGCTGCGGCAAGCGTGGGGGCTGCTGCGACGCAGGCCGGCCGGCTGTGGCGGCTGCTCGGGCTGCCCGACGAAGCCCGGCTCACGCCCGTTGGTTTCTCTCAACGTTCTCCAGCAACCGAGCTCGCAAGAACGGCCGTGAGTCGGCTTGACGCCTGTTCAGTTGGCATCTGCGCCCGGCCGGCGAGTTGCTTGACGGCAGGAAAGCGGGCGGCTTAGCATGACGGGTAGAGGCCCGCAGATCAGCCGGTCGGTCGCGGGCGACTTCGCCGAAACGAGGCCCATTATGCACCGCCACGCCCTCTCCTGGTTTGCGTTGCTGCTGGCGTGCGGCGCTGCTGCCAATGCGGCGGCGCCAGAGCGAGCGGCAGACCGCAGCGCGCCCAACGCGGCAAGCGCCTATCGAACGGCGAGACTGTCGCGGCAATACGTATCGCAGATGCCCGGTACGATCAGTTCGAGCGAGGCCCAGGCGCTGGTCAATGCGCCGATCGCCCGCAATTATTTCCTGCCGTACAACGACTTGCCGCGAAACTACGGTCCGACGGACGTCGGCGGCCGCGGCACGGGCGTCGGGCTGGGCATTTCGCAAGTGCCGGACGAGTTGCCGACCGTCCGGACGGTTTACGGCGGATACGACCGCTACTTCGGCGTGCCCGGCGGGGCGCTGCAAGGGCTGGCGTACAGCGCCGGCTTCGCTCCTACGTTGGGCAGCCCGACGTGGGGCGGCGGCCCGATGGGCTCGCCGGTCGGCATTCGCTCAGGGGTTTACCATCCGCGCTATTTTGCCCCCTATTGGTATTCGCCGCTGCGCGCCGGGTTGTCGGTCTACAATCCGTACTTTTTCTACAACAACTCGTACTACGGCGGTTACAGTTCGCCGTTTTATATGGGCTTCGGCGGATTTGGCTTTCCCAATTCGTTCGGAGCGTACCGGGCGTTCGGCTATCCGTACAGCTACGGGGTCTACGGCTACCCGTATTACAATTACCTGCGGGGCAGCTACGCCTACATGCCCAGCTACGCCTATTTCATGTATCCCGGCCTCGGGGCCTTGTACGTGCCGCCCGGCTTCTACGGGTTTCCAGGCTATTACGGCTACGGGGGCTACGGAATGCCGCTGGGCAATTTTGGCTATGGCGGGTCCTTTTACTGGTAAGGCCGGCTCTGGGTTCCGATAAGGGAAGATGCGGCCGCTATTGCACCTCGATTCGCCCGCTTGATAAGCCCTGAGCGCCGCCATCCGACAGCGGGCATCGCTTCGACTTTCTCTGCGAAAGGGCTGTAGCTGATGTACGTTCAGCGAGGTTGTCTTTTTTGCGGCATGTTTGTGCTGGGGTGCGCCTTGGGAGGCGACGCCGCCACGGTGCAGGCATTGCCGCACTGGAAGCCAAGACCGTCCGGCCCAACGACCGCCTACGCTCCGCAGATGCGACACTATATCGTCGTCTCTCCGACGCCGGCGATCGGGGCTCCGGTGATGCTGCCTGGCGAGGCGGCGGGACCGGGCGACTCGGCCATTTTCGCCGGCAGCGAGGCGGACCTTGCAGCAGCGCCACGTCGGCACCGTTCGCTGCACGGTCGCGTCAAGCAAGCCTTGTCGCCGGCACATCCTCCAGACCAGGTGCTGTGGCAGCAGCAGGTGGAGCCGATTCCCGCCTATCCCTGGGGCTGGTTTGGCGCCCGCCGACACACGGAGAACTTTGGTCATCGACGTCAATTGGGCGGAGAATACGATTGGGCCTTGGGGCGAGGCGACTAATCGCAGTTGACCTGTTTTTTCAGGACCGATAGAATCCATCCTAGATTAACAGACGATAATGACGCGCTCATTGTTGGCTCTGGTATTCAACTGTGTCGGCGCCTATCGTCGCTGGTGGGTGAGGTGCGGTAGCAAAAAAGCCGGCTTGACTAACTCCTGGAGATTGGGGTAAGAGCAGGAACGGGTAGGATGCACGTTCGCTCATCCGCGTCAGGACTCGAGGTTCTGGCGCCCGCAAAGCTCAACTTGTTTTTGGAGGTGCTCGGCAAGCGGCCCGATGGCTTTCATGAGATTGAAACGCTCATGGCCCCCATCGGCTTGTACGACACGCTCTATTTCCAGGACGAACGTTCTGGGAAAATCGACTTGTTCTGCGAGCAGGTTGGTTCGGAACCGCCAGCCGATTCGGGCGAAGAGTTGCCCGGCGGTTCGCAGAATATCGTGTTTCGTGCGGTTGATCTGCTCCGGCGTCGCTATGCAGCTTCGCGGGGCGCCCGAGTGCGGTTGATCAAGCGTATTCCGTTGGCGGCCGGTTTGGCGGGCGGATCAAGCGACGCCGCGGCGGCGTTAGTCGCGGCGAATCGTTGTTGGGAACTGGACCTTCCCAAGCACGTGTTGGCGTCGATGGCCTCGGAGTTGGGCAGCGACGTGCCGTTCTTTCTGGAATCCGGGCCGGCGATATGCCGGGGCCGCGGAGAGCGGATCGAACGCGTCGCCGGTCTGGGAGCGTTATCGTTCGTTGTGGTTCGGCCGCCTGCGGGATTGTCGACGGCCGAGGTGTATCGCGTCTGCCGGCCCGCCGCTCAACCGCGTTCGGCGCTGGCGCTTGTGGAGTCGCTGCAAGGCGGAAAGCTGCACCAGGCGGGGCGTTGGCTGCACAACGCGTTGCAGGCGGCCGCCGAACAGCTCTCGCCTTGGATCGTGCGGATGAAACAAGAGTTCTCCCGGCTCGATTGCCTGGGACATCAAATGAGTGGTAGCGGCACTAGTTACTTTGCACTGGCGCGTCATTTTCGTCACGCTCAACGCCTGGCCGCCCGACTGGAAGGGAGGAGTTTGGGGCGGATCTACGTCGTTCGCGGTGCTTATTGACAAATCAGCAAAGGAGAACGGCTGTGGAAATTACCGAGGTGCGTATCAAGCTCATGGAAGACGCCGGAGAACGGTTGCAGGGCTTCTGCTCCATCACGTTCGATGATTGCTTCGTCGTTCGCGATCTGAAGATCATCGGCGGATCGAGCGGACCGTTCGTAGCCATGCCGAGCCGTAAACTCACTTCCCATTGTCCGCAATGTAATTCGAAAAATCATCTCCGCGCCGCCTATTGCAACCAGTGCGGCAACCGGTTGAAAGAAGATCGGGCGGGCAAGGACGACGACGGACGAGCCAAGCTCTACGCCGACATCGCCCATCCGATCAATTCCAACTGCCGGGAAATGATTCAGGAACGCGTAATCCAGGCCTATCGCGAAGAACTCGAGCGTTCGAAATTGCCGGGTTACGTTTCCAGCTATGACGACTTCGACGAAGAATCGCCCGTTGCACGTCCGAGCGAACGGACTGCGGCGCGACGATCGAGCGAGCTCCGGCCCGCCGTGCAACTCAGCGGAGTTGCCTGTGGCGAGAAAGGGGCGGCGGACCGTTACGACAGGACCAAGGTGCAGGCGGCGGAAGTCGAGCCGCGAGCTCCGCACATGCCGTCCGTCCATCCGGCCGTGAATCACGTCTCGCCTCAACAGCGCGGCGGCAGCGGCGGTTTTGGCGCGGGCATCTGGTAAAAGCCGCTGAGGCGTCACGCCAAAAAGGCGCTAACGTACTGTCGCGTCATCGAAGTCTTCAAATGCAACAAGGCCGGCGGTAGGCGCCGGCCTTTGCACGACCTCGACTGCGTACGCGTAGAGTCGGACGCACGTGGATGACTGTACGGCACAGGCTGCGTCCGAACTCCGAGGAGCATCTCTGACGAGTTCGGGCGGCAGCGGCGTCTTGCCAGACGATCGCCGCGTTAGGGAGCGATTTGCTTCAACGCTTCAGTCGCTGCGCGCCGGACGGCTTCGTCGTCATCCGTCCTGGCCAGCGTCTCCAGGGCGCCTTTGGCTGCGGCGGCCTGCGGGCCGATCTTGCCCAAGGCCAGCGCCGCTTCCAGACGCACCAGCGGCCGCTCGGCGACCAGCGCCTTGGTCAAGGCGGGGATCGCCGCCTTCACGACCTGGTCGTCCTCCGGCGTGATTTGCAGCATGGCCCACAGCGAAATCATCCTCAGCCGTTCGTCATCGGCCGTCAGGTTCCTTTTAATCGCCGGCAACGCCGCCTGGGCCTCGGGACCGATTTTTCCCAACGCGTAGGTCGCCGTGCGTCGTTCCATCTCGTCATCGCTCGACAGGAACGCAGCGCACGTATTCACCAGCTCTTTGTCAGGCCCGATCGAGGCGATGGCCACCAGCGCCTCGGCGCAAAACGCGTGGTCGGCTTCATGCTCCGATGCAGCCTTGGCTTTCAAGGCTGATGCCAGCGCGGGCAGCGCCGCTTTGGCGTCGGGACCGATGCGAGCCAGAATTGCGGCGCACGCCCCGCAAACGTCCGGCTTGTCCAAACCTTTAGCCACGTCAGGGACGACCTTGGCGCCCAGGGCCGAGATGGCCTCGACCACGTTGCCGCGGACGACCGGATCGTCGTCCGTCAAGGCCGCCACCAACGCGCCGCGGACCAGTTCCGGATCGGGCTTCAGGTCGGCCAGGCCGCGAGCCGCCGCTTCGCGGACGTGCTCGTCGGTTGACTTGAGCGCGGCGACGAGTTGCTCGGCCGCATTGCGGAGTGCAACCTTGTCATTAGGCAGAACCTTGGCCAGCGCCCAGACCGAAACCGTCTTCAGCATCGGGTCGTCCGACTTGCCGGCGGACTTCAGGGCGTTGGCGCCGGCGGGCGAGCCGATGTTGCCCAGCGCGAACGCAGCCGCGTACTTCGTGGCGTCTTGACCGTGCTTGAGGAAGTCGCTGATTTGCGGTACGGCGGAAGCCGCATCGGGGCCGATCTTGCCCAAGGCAATCAAGGCCTGCATTTGCACTTCCGGCCGCTTGTCGGACAGGGTCTGTTTGAGGGCGGGCAGGGCGCCCTTCGCCTTCGGGCCGGCTTCTCCCAGGGCGATGCAGGCCCAGTATCGTGCGCGCTCGTGTTTCAGAGCGTTGGTCAGACCGGCAATCGCCTTATCGCCGCTGGCGGCGATGGTCTCAACGGCCAGCATTGCGGCCTGCGGTTCGGCTTCTTCCAGCACCTGAATCATCACCGGCAGCATGATTTCAGGATCGGGCTTCACTTGCCGCAACGAACGTACGGCCATGCCTCGGACGCGGGCGTCCTTGTCCGTCAACGTCTTTGCCAAGGCTTTAACCACGCCGGCGTCTGGCTTGTTCAATTTGCCCAGGGCCAGCGCCGCGTAGGCCCGCACATAGGGATCGGAGTCGTCCAGCGCCTTGACCAGCTCGCCGGCCATTTCGGCAAGCTCCGCCGGTTCAAATTCCAACACGTCGCGGAGCGTTTCCAGGCGGGCTTTGGCGTCGTCGCTGGAGAGCGATTGCTTGACCGAAGCAAGGTTTCGATCGGCGGCCGCCGCAACGGATGCAAAGCCGGCGATCAATAGGAACGCGAGTAACTTGGCAAAACGATTCATGTATACGATTCCCGCATCAGATGCAGAAGAAATGGCCGGTATTTGCGGGCGCTAAGGCGCAGGCGTCCGCGACAAGTGCAAACAGGGTTTAGAGCGAGGCGCCTTCGCGAGACAGCCGCTCGATGAACCGCTTGGCGCTCATGTATTCGCCCGACGGATAATCCTTGATTCGCTTCTTCAGTTCGGACGTCAGTTCGCTCGAGGCAGCGTAAATCTCGTCGGCCTGCTTGTAAGAGATGTTGCCGCCCGCTTCAGCTCGCTTGGCGAACAGGTCATCGAGCTTCAGTCGCAACGGTTCGTACTGATCGTCACGCAGCGCTCGGGGCCAGCCAATCTGGCCAGAGACCGGATCGAGCTCCCGATCGGTCATCGGCAACGGCGGCGTCGATCGGGCCAAGGCGGCCATCCGCTGGCTGCTGTTACGATTCAAGTCCTTCGTCGAGTCGACATACGACTGACGAATGCGTTTTTTCTCGAAGTACGTGTTGGTGAATTTGATCTGGTTGTCAAGATACGCCGAGCGGGCCGTTTCCACGTTGATGGCCGCGGCGGAGTTCATCAAGTTGGCGGCGCCGGCGGAACGCACGACGTCAGCCATGCCGCGGGCGGCGCCCTCGCCGGCGGTGCTCGAAAAATAACCCCAGCCCCATTGCGCAGCGACCGGCGCCGCGCTCGCGCCGGCAAGAAACAACGCCAAAATCGCCGCTCTTGTCAGAACTTGTCTCATCATGCATTGAATCCGAAGGGGACAGGCGACCTTAAGAATCAAGAGCCGCCCGGCAATTACAGGGTTGAAATTGTCGCCCGAAAAAGAACGGGCATTTTCCCTTATAAGCTGGGGGGGGCCGGCAAGCAAGCAAATAGTTGATGAGAATTTTACCTATGCCGGTCGCTGCAATTCGTGCGACAAAGGCAGGACGAAGTCAACGCCAAGCCAGCTCATCTGTACAAGCAACCCAGGCGAAAAAACCGGGCGCTCATGCCGCTTCAGAACGCAACTCAGGCGAAGTATTCGACCGCATTGCGAAACACCTGCAAGCCGTCCCCCTCGGCGAGTTGCGGCTGCCGGGTCCAGCGAGGATGTTGGGTCGGGTCGATGAATCGCTCTGGATGCGGCATCAAGCCGCATACGCGGCCGGTGGCGTCGCAAACGCCCGCCACGTCGGCCATCGCCCCGTTTGGGTTGTCCGGATAAGGAACGGCGCCGTCGGCGTCGCCATCAAGCCGTGCGTACTTGAGCATCAACTGCCCGTTCGACTCCAGGCCGGAGAGCACCTCGGCGTCGCGGCAGACGAAGCGGCCTTCCGCATGGGCCACCGGCAGGTACATCGATTCGATGCCCGCGAAGAATACGCACCTGTTGCTCGCCACGCGCAACCGCACCCAGCGGTCTTCGAACTTGCCCGAAACGTTCATGGTCAGCGTGGCGGGCGGGCCGAGCATCTGCGGCGCCCCAGTTGCTGCGGCCGGCGAGGTCGACTCCAGCAGGATTCCGGACTTGGTCAGGATCTGAAAGCCGTTGCAAATGCCCAAGATTAACTTGCCGGCGGCTTTGAACTCGTGCAGCCAATCGAACAAGTGATGGCGGATCTGATTGCCGAGAATCCGTCCGGCGCCCAGATCGTCGCCATAGCTGAAGCCGCCGGGAAGGCAGAGGATCTGAAATTCGGCAAGCAGCGACGGTTGTTCCAACAGGCGATTGATGTGCAGTCGCTCGGCTTGAGCGCCGGCGCGCTGGAACGCAAAAGCGCTCTCCACGTCGCAGTTCGTTCCAGGGGCTCGTAAGATCAGCGCGCGAGGCATGGCGGAAGGAATAAAAGTTGAAGGATCATGGGTGAACGAAGCGGCACGGCCTTTACCATTTCAAGGGAGCTTGCCAGGCGGTTTTCAGCGTCGCTAACTCGGCGGAAATAACCGCGGCGTTGCGATGCAGGATTTCCAGGCGACTGCCGGCGACCGCCTCGCCGATGCGGGCCCAAGGAACGTCGGAACCGAGCCTGGTCTCGAAGGCGCTCGCGTCGGCGGAGCGAACCTCGCACAAAAAGCGGGTGTTCGACTCGCTGAACAGCAGTACGGCGGCGCGGTCGGCAATTGCGGCGTCGCAGGGCGTCCGGTCAAGATTGATCCGGGCGCCGCAGCCGCCCGCAAAGGCCATCTCTGCGGCGGCGGTCGCCAGTCCCCCTTCGCTCAGGTCGTGGCAGGCGCGAACCAGTCCGGCGTCAATCGCGGAGTGCAACGCGGAAAACGTCCGCCGTGCTAATGCTGCATCGACCTGCGGCGGCCGACCGCCTGAAAGCGATTCGACCAAGGCAAAATGCGAACCGCCCATTTCATCGTGCGTGGCGCCGACTTGATACAACAAGTTCCCCGGTTCCTTGAGATCCATCGTCACGCAACGTGCGACGTCGGCGGTCTGACCGATGGCGCTGATCAGCAACGAGGGCGGAATGGCGATGGTCTGCTTCCGCCCGTGCTCGTCGAAGTAGCGAAACTCGTTGTTCAAGCTGTCTTTGCCGCTGATGAACGGCGTGCCCAAAGCGACGGCCAGGTCGCGGCAGGCCAGCGCCGCGCGAACCAGCGAACCGAGCGTTTCCGGTCGGTCGGTATCGCCCCAGCAGAAGTTATCGAGAATGGCGATCCGGCGAGGATCGGCGCCGACCGCGACGCAATTGCGCACCGCTTCGTCGATGGCGCTGGCGGCCATGTGATAGGCGTCGAAATCGCCATAGCGAGGATTCATGCCGCAGGCCAATACCACGCCGCGGCGCGAGCCGAGCACAGGGCGCACCACGGCGGCATCGCTGGGGCCGTCATTCTCCACGCCCACCAGCGGCTTGATCACGCTGCCGCCTTGCACCTCGTGATCGTACTGGCGGATCACCCACTCTTTGCTAGCTACGTTGAGCGAGCCGAGAATCTTCAACAGAGAATCGGTGTAATCGTTGCACTCGGGAATGGCCAGCGGCGCCACGGCCGGAGCTTCGTAAAC